>ONWL01000236.1 GCA_900321525.1 uncultured Eubacteriales bacterium | reverse complement strand
CCATGCAGATGAAGACGATGTTCATCAGCAGATTTCCTGCGGGCAGGAAATGGGTAAAGGCATTGTCTAACACATCTAAGAGGAGAGCAACGCTGAAAATGGCAAAGGTGATACCGGTTGATTTTGCCTCTTCGTAACGAGTTTGTGCTGTTTTGTAATGGATACCGGAAGGGGCGTATAAAATCCGCTCCGCTTCGTCTTCTTCCTCCTCGTCATCGGAAGGCTCCGGTGGCTCTTCTGTCAGGAAGACAGATGCCAGCTTCACTGCCTCTGCCTTTTGGGATTCTTTCACCCGAATCAGGGTATGTCCTTCTTCCTCTGCCTGGGTCAGTTGGGTTGTTATTCTGGAATATTCCAGAAAATCATTGAGTCTGGTGGCATAATCCGAGGGGACATGGATCAGGTCAGTCATTTCCTCTACGGCATCTTCTAAACGCTCCACCAGATCTGTGCCGCAATCGCTGCAGACCAAAACTCCTTCTTTAAATTCCATTCCACACTTGGGACAAATCATAAAATCCTCCATTCTATCTACTTGTATTCTCAGCCAATTCGTGATACGATAAACGGTAGTTGCAAAATCAGACGATTTTGTGCGGTCAGAAAAAAGCGGCATAGGCAGCGGCATCTGATGCGAATATTCAGTCAAGGAAAGATTCGTTTTCGCATAGTCTGATGTAACTACCATAACATAATCAATCTGAAAAAGCAATATCACATGCAGTCAGAGTGATGAGAAATCTACCAAAGAGTGAGGAATGTATGAAGATTACAGTGATTGCCCCTGGAAAGCTGAAGGAAAAGTACTGGACCATGGCCATTGACGAATACAGCAAGCGCCTGTCCCGGTATTGTAAACTGGAGCTGATTCAGGTGGCGGATGAGAAGACCACAGAAGGGGCTTCTCCTGCGGAGGAAGAGGCAGTGAAGACCAGGGAAGGAGAACGGATTCTGGCAAAGATCCCGGATGGGGCTTATGTGATTGCATTGGCCATTGAAGGCAAGATGTTAGATTCTGTCGGGCTGTCTGAAAAAATAGAACAGCTGGGACTGCATGGGACTTCCAATATCGTCTTCCTCATCGGCGGTTCACTGGGATTGTCTTCTGCGGTACTGAAACGGGCGGATTTTAAGCTCAGTTTTTCCCCTATGACATTCCCCCATCAGATGATGCGTGTCATATTGCTGGAACAGATTTACCGGGCTTATCGTATCTTACACCATGAGCCTTATCATAAGTAGAGAAGGAGACAGCTATGAGTCAAGTATTTATTCCAGAAGGCTATGTACCTGCTTTGAACCTGTACGATACCCAGCGTGCCATTGGTACCATCAAACGTTTGTTTGCCGATACACTGTGTGCATCTTTGGATCTGCATCGTGTGTCCGCACCTTTATTTTTAGAATCTTCCACCGGATTAAACGATGATCTGAGCGGTGTAGAACGTAAAGTTGCATTTGGCATCCGGGACACCGGCACAGAGGCAGAGGTGGTCCAGTCTCTGGCAAAATGGAAACGCCAGGCATTAAAAGAGTACGATTTCCGGGTTGGCAAGGGATTGTATACCGATATGAATGCCATCCGTCGTGATGAAGAATTAGACAATCTCCATTCCATCTATGTAGACCAGTGGGACTGGGAGAAGGTCATCCGTTTAGAAGACCGGAATGTGGACTATCTGAAACGGGTGGTAAACAGCATCGTTACCGCAGTTTGTGCCACAGAGATGAGTATGCATGCGTTGTTTCCACAGCTGGCAAAGATGCCGTTACATACTTCTGAAGTGACTTTTATCACTTCTCAGGAGTTGTTAGATCTGTATCCGGATTTGTCTGCAAAGGAACGTGAAAATGCCTTTGTAAAAGAGCATGGTACTACCTTCCTGATGCAAATTGGCGGAGATCTGACCAATGGAGAGCCTCATGACAATCGTGCTCCTGACTATGATGACTGGACACTGAACGGAGATATTCTGTTCTGGAATGATACCTTACAGTGCAGCTATGAGCTGAGCAGCATGGGCATCCGTGTCAGCCCGGAAAGTTTAGATCGCCAGTTGACACTGGCAAACTGCAATGAGAGAAGAGATCTGCCATTCCATAAAGCACTGTTAAATGGAGAACTGCCATATACCATCGGTGGCGGCATCGGACAGAGTCGTCTGTGTATGCTGCTTTTGGGAAGCGCCCATATCGGGGAAGTACAGGCAAGTGTGTGGGATGCAGAGACCAGAAAGAAGTGTGCAGAGGCAGGCATTCCATTGTTATAAGATAGACAGACAATTGCGAAATGAGGACACAGAAGAAATTTCACCAAGAGGTTGCGTTCTGAAATACAGACTATTTTTTGGGTTTGTGCAAGACGTTTCGCAGTTGCCTCATTGCGATAAGAAAAAAAGAAGCGCATGATAGCAGTAAAAGTGTCCCGGCTGTTTTGTGACCCACTCGCCAGAGCCAAAAACCTTGTTTTGATGACAGCAGTGAATATCGGCTGTTTTGTGGCAGAAGGAACTTGGCTGGGAATGATCTGTATGGGCGATTTCTTTTATGATTGACATTTTTTTGTCGAAATGATACGATAGGAAAGGCTGTTAGGCCATGAGATACAATGAAGATTTCACAGGAGGATGCACCATGACCGCATATAAGGATTTATCCAGAGAAGAATTAGAGTCTTTAAAGGCACAGTTGAACGCAGTTTATAAGGAATATCAAGGCAAGGGCCTGAAGCTGAATATGGCAAGAGGAAAGCCATCTAACGAGCAGCTGGATCTGTCCATGCCGATGTTGGATATTTTTGATCATAACGCTGATCTGACATCCGAAGACGGAACAGATTGCAGAAACTATGGTGTGCTGGATGGAATTCCGGAGGCCAAGAAGCTGATGGCAGATATGATCGGCGTAAAGCCGGAGAATGTGATCGTATGTGGTGGTTCCAGTTTGAATATCATGTATGATATGATTGCCCGTGCATTTACACATGGTGTGCTTGGGAACACTCCGTGGAGTCAGTTAGAGAAAGTAAAATTCCTTTGT
>ONWL01000238.1 GCA_900321525.1 uncultured Eubacteriales bacterium | reverse complement strand
CGCCAGCTGGTCAAGTGGGGCGTGCAGTTCACCCCCTCGCCCGCCGACAAGACCCAATTCGACTTGCACCTGGAAGGCGGACACAGCCACCACCGCATTTTGCATGCCGCGGACCTGACCGGTAAAGAAATCAATATAGGTTCCTTCCGGAATCCATGCATCCACTTCCGCAAGCAGTGTCTCCTTGTCTGCCGGCGCCGTGATAGGGCACACAATCATCTCAGTACCAAAATAATACTGATTTGGCACACTGTAGGCATCCCCTGTATCGTGGTAATAATACATCGGTGCAACCAGCGGCAGGCCTTCTGCATGGGTCAGCATGTTCATGGTATATAAATACGGGATCAGGCGATGACGCAACTGCAAGAAAGAGGTGATCACCTGTTCTGCCTGCATATTGTAATTCCACGGTTCTTTTCCATAAAACGCATTGGATGTGCTGTGAAGACGCATGATCGGAGAAAATACACCCAGCTGAATCCAACGCACTACCATCTCATCATCCCGCACACCCTTCTGGTGTCCGCCGATGTCGTGACTCCACCATGTATAGCCTGCATTGGTGGCATTGGCCGTAAAGTATGGCTGGAACTGCAAAGATTCCCATGTGGTATAGGTATCACCGGAAAATCCAATGGGGTAACGGTGGCTTCCGATGCCTGCATATCTGGAAAAAGTCAGAGGCCGTTTTCCTGCTCTTCCGCTATCCAGAAAATGCAGATGATTTAACATCCACAGTGTATCCAATCCCTTCACAGCGGAGCCCATTCCCTGCTGCCAGTCCAACCACCAGAAATCCACACCGATCTCTTCATTTGGATGATGTAGATACTTGAAATATGCCTTCATAAAAGTAGGATCTGTCACATCAAACTGAATTCTGTCTTCTTTTTCATAATCCACGCCCAGCTCTTTGGCCATTTCCAGATAGGCGTCTTCGTGTCCGCGGACGCCGTCTGCCGGATGGACATTTAACGTCACACGCATGCCTCTTTCATGGAGTTTCTTCAGAAAACCTGCCGGATCCGGGAACAATTCTCTGTTCCAGGTATATCCGGTCCAGCCGCTGCCGTACCGCTCCGGAATCAGGGTCAGATGCCAGTCCATATCCAGCACTGCTGTAGAAAATGGAATCTTCCGCTCTGCAAACTGATCCATCAGCTTCATATAACTGTCTTCGGTATAACGGTAAAACCGACTCCACCAGTTTCCAAGGGTATATCTAGGCAGCAATGGAGTTGCACCGCTGAGTCGATAAAAATCTTGCAGACAAAGCAGATAACGATGTCCATACCCTAGAAAATACAAATCGATTTCTTCTTCTGTCCTTGGTTCTACCCAGCCGTCTTCTCTCAAAAAGGCATTGGCAGAATCATCCAGTACAGTAAAACCGGCAACGGACATCAATCCAGGCTCTAACGGAATGGCACCGTTGGCATTGTCCAAGGTGCGGGCAGTTCCCTTTAAATCCTCAATGGCGTCTCCATAATGCCAGATGGAACCATTTACTGAATACCCTTCCATCAGCTGAACGGACAATCCCTCTCTGGAAAATGGCTTCTTGTCATAATATAAGTGTAAGTGGGCTGTAATAATCTCCAGCCGATCCGATTCCTCTATGACCCGGAATTCCGGTACCGGAAACTGACGGTTCAGCACCAGCTGTGTAGCCCGGTCGTGAAATTTGCCCTCTTCCTGGTATTCCATTCGAATCATATAGTCTGTCAAAATGCTGGGGTCAGTTCCTGTGCATATGCTTTGTTTTGTTCCATAATGTGTCCCTCCTTTTTCTCCTTCATCAGATACAGCGAATCAGATATGCCTGATGCGCCGGCACCTGCAATGCAATCCGCTTGTCATCTGCTTTTCTGTAGGTCAATGGCTTGCCAAACACATCTGTCGCTTCGATATCAGATGCACCGATGCTTCCAATTGGAAGGATGATTTCCCGATCCTCTGTATTGACAGACGTTACTGCAATATAGGCTTCCTGTTCATAAAATCTTGCCAAGGATACGATATAATCCCGAGCATACAGGAACTTCATACCGCCCTTAGAAAGTGCTTTCTGTTCTGTCTTCAGATGCGCCAGTGTGTGATACAGCTGATAGGCATCTGTTGCTTCAATGTCCTTGCTCCATGGCATAGGGAATCTGCAGCCTTCATTGTTTTCGATCCAGCCATCCACTGCTGCTTCATCTCCATAATAGATGGATGGTGCACCAATGAGCATAAACTGTAAGATCACGCCGCCTCTGTATTCTTCCGGATTTACATTTGGATCATTGTGTACTCTGGACACATCATGACTGTCAATCAGGTTGAACTGGTTTTCCCACATGACATAAGGCAGCTTGGACAAATGTTCCATCACTCTCGCCTGTACATCCTCTGCGGTCATCTTATACGGCACTTCCCGCAGGAATTCATTTCTCATGTTAAATAAATCCTGTTCCCCCAAAAACTGACGGATCACTCTGCCGCATCCATAATAATTCATAGGCGAATCCCACTCATGCCCCTGCAAATACCCGGCACAATCTCCCCAGTCCTCTGCCAAAATATAAGCCTGTGGATTTTCTTCCCGAATGCTCTTTTGAATCTCCGGCCACAATTCGTGAGCCAACTGAAATTCATTGTTTCGGGCAAAGACATCTGCCACATCAAATCTCCAGCCATCAATGGAATAGGGCGCCTTCAGCCATTTTTTCAACACAGAATCCTCTCCCCGGTAAATGATCTCCCGCAAAGCGTCAGAAGTGTAATTGAGCACCGGCAGATCCGGCACGTCAAACCAGCCCAGATATTTGTTTGTGCCAGGTTCAAAGAAATAATAGCCTCTCTCCTTGGAATCGGGATTGTTGTAGGCACCTTCCGACTTGTCAAAATACAGTCCATCTCTGTTAAACCAGCGGTGGGCAGTGCCCGTATGGTTAATGGAAATATCCAGAATCAGTTTCATGCCATTTGCATGCAGTTCTGCTGATAACTGTTCCAATGCCTCATCCCCGCCAAAATGAGGATCTACATGAAAATAGTCGATGCAATCATATTTATGTACGGAAGGCGCCTCAAAAATCGGGTTCAAATACACAGCGGTCACGCCTAATTTCTTTAAATATGAAATCTTCTGCCGTACCCCTTCCAGATCTCCCCCAAAGAAGTCCATGCAAAATCCCTGCTCATACTGTAACGGACGGTCTTCCCAGTTCATCTGGATGGTATCATGTCCATTCATCTGGTACTCTCCGTTTTTTACACTCCAGTCCGGATTGCCGTTGCAGAACCGTTCCGGAAAGATCTGATAAAATACGGATCCTTTGACCCATGCAGGCTGTGTGTAATCTGCCAGCAATACAAAATCATAGGTATGATCCGGTATATAGGTGGTGATTTCTTTTTGGGTATAATAGTAAATCACAGAATCGCACACCAGATAGAACTGGTACTGCATCCGGTTCTCTGTGATTTTTAACGGCACGGCATAATAGACCAGACCATTCTCTCTTTTTTCCTCTGTCATCTCTGTGAGATGCTCTGCCCCATTGGGAATGGTGCGCAGCAATACATGCCTCACCGGCGCATCCTCATACATCCGAATCCGGATGGTCACCGTCTCATACAATGCCGGCTGGGGATTGCTGACAAAACATTCCGTTCCATCGCTGTATACACTTTCTAACCATTGTTCCATCTTACTGCTCCTCCTGTCCTGTTTCGACTATGACTTATGACTATTTTTGTTTTCAGAAAGTGCAGTCCGAAAACGGACTGCACCTGCCAATCAATTTGCAAACAGCTGTTTCACAGACTGCCGCTCTACAATTTCTACATCTACATGATGATGTACACTTTCTTTTTCTTTGTTTTTAATCATCTTAAAAAGCTGCATTCCTACTAACTGCGCCTTCTTTTCCAGATTCTGGGACACACTGGTCAGCTGTGGATGAGAATACTGACATTCCGGCAGGTTATCAAATCCCACAATGGACACATCATCCGGAATATTCAATCCGCTGAGCCGCAGTCCTTCCATGACGCCAAATGCCAGAATATCCGACATGCATGCCAGCGCCGTAAACCTGGTATCTGCAAACGCAATCTTCCTGCCTACACTTACCCCTTCTTCATAAAGGGTTTCCGCCTCAAAACAGTTGGCTTCTGTAATTTCTATCCCCCGCTCTCTGCATGCCTTACAAAAGCCCTGATACCGGGCCTGAATGACCCCAGGGCTGTTGATATTTGGGCCCACAAATGCAATCTGACGATGTCCTTTACCAAGGAGATATCTGGCAGCCAGATACCCGCCTTTGTAATCATCAATTCCTACACTGGCAATTTTCTGATCATCTGCATAGGCATCAATATAAACAGCCGGTACTTTGATTCTTTTTTTGATTTCCTCTACTTCTTCCTTCCCTGTACCAAAGAAAATCATCCCATCTACATTCCAGGTGGAAAAGAAAGGCAGTGCATCCACACTCTTTTGCACGCTGCGCATCATCAGATAATACCCCTGTCTTCGAATATGTCTTTCCAGCAATGCCAGCATCTGGGTATTATAGGGACTGGAAGAAAATGTCTTGTCCTCTCCAATATAAGGTACCACCACGCCGATGATTTTGCTTTCTTTCAGCGCCAGACTCCGTGCTGTAGCATTGGGTCTGTAATCATTTTCCTCAATAATCTTTTGCACCCGCTCAATGGTTTCCTTGGACACCTTATTATAATTTCCGTTAATTACATTGGACACTGTCAC
>ONWL01000239.1 GCA_900321525.1 uncultured Eubacteriales bacterium | reverse complement strand
TAATCAGCACATAACCAGACTGGGCAACAGGGGCTTCTGACTCAGTGGTCGGCTCTTCGGTTTCCGGAGCCTCTGTAGCAGGTGCTTCGGTCTCAGGTGCCTCGGTAGTGGGTTCTTCAGTTTCCGGAGCCTCTGTAGCAGGTTCTTCGGTTTCCGGTGTTTCTGTCGTCGGTTCTTCAGTGACAACGGCTTGCGCCAATGCTGCTTTTACAGCGGTGATCACACCGTCGGAAGAGCAGGTTGCACCGCCTACGGTATCTACATCAGCAGAGTTGGCCTCTGTTATCTTGGAAATCAAACCTGGTCTGCTGCCTCTGCCGTTTAATGCTCTGTTGGCATAAGAAACATTGTCAGAGTCAAATGTGTCTGCATTTGCATAGGCAATATCAGTGATCTTGCCATCCTGGATGGTGACATTGACTTCGATGTCATAGGCATCAAAATCTTCATCCTCGTCTGGCTGCACGGTAGCAGTGCCGGTATATACACCATCCTGATAGGTGGCATCATCCTGTGCGAAGGAACGCAGAGGGGTTGCACCCACTACCAGAGCAGCAGCTGTCAAAAGTGAAAGTACTTTTTTGGCTTTCATGGAAATCTCCTTTCTTGTGAGTCGATGGATTTTTGTTAGTAGAATATAGTATGTATTTTGATAATCTACTATTGATTAGAGAAAACTAACCTAGATGGAAGTCTAGCATAATTCAAAAATGTTGTCAATGAAAGACAACGGGTGTAAATGAGAAAATATATCAATAAAGAAGACTTGGTGCAATTTGATTGAGAAAAGCCGGATAAAATGGAATATTTCTATGAGAAAAGAAGATTGACAGTGGAATCAACAAATGATAAAATAACTCAAGTTAGAAAAAGCTAATAAAAGAAAGCGATAGCAAAGAAAAATTTTCGTTATAAAACTAATTGCAAATGAGTATAGGTAATCAGGATGGAGGTTGGAGACATGCATCCACGTCAAACAGAACAACGTAAGAAAGGAAGAAACACCGTTTGTCATCGCATCTGTCTGATGCTGTCCTGTCTGATGCTGGCAGGATGTGGGACAGCTAAGGACAAACTGGATGCGTCAGAGGACAATCTGTCTCAGGCAGAAATGACAAATAAAACCCAGGCGCAAACAGACGACCATACACTTGGGGCGGTAGAAACGGAGATCGCACCGGATGCGGTCGTTAGTCAGGATGTATTTGCAATGGATACTTATATGACAGTCACCGCATATGGAGCAGGTGCGGACCAGGCAGTTACAGATGCCATTGAGGAAATCAATCGACTGGATGCCCTGCTTTCCACCGGTCAGATCCACAGCGAGGTAGCGGAGCTCAATGAACAGGGAGGCAGTAAAAGTCTTTCCACTGATACGGCATATTTGTTCAGCCGGGCATTGGATCTGTATCAAGATACAGATGGTGTATTCGACATTGCCATCTATCCAATCATGAAAGCCTGGGGATTTGCAGGGGATACTTACCAGGTGCCGTCGGAGGCAGAATTGCAGGAACTGTTGCAGCATATTGATGCGGATCAGATTTCCTTTTCGGAAGAAGAACGACAGGTCTCTTTTCTGGAAGAGGGTATGGCAGTGGATTTTGGCGGTATTGCAAAAGGGTATACTTCCGCACGGATCATGGATATTTTCAGAGAAGCAGGCTTACATAGCGGTGTCGTCAACCTGGGTGGAAATGTGCAGGTGTACGGCACCAAACCGGATGGTTCCTTCTGGAAGGTGGGCATACAGGACCCATGGGACAGTGACGGTTATCTGGGCATTGTGTCTGTGGCGGACCAGGCAGTGATCACATCCGGTGGATATGAACGGTTCTTTGAACAGGATGGTGTGATCTATCATCACATCATTGATCCGACTACCGGTTATCCGGCAGACAGCGGGCTTGTCTCTGCCACGGTGATCAGTACAGATGGTACTCTGGCAGATGGCTTGTCTACTACATTGTTTATTATGGGAGAAGAAAAGGCAGAGGCATACTGGAGAAAGCACCCAGAGTGGTTTGATATGATGCTGCTGACAGAGGATGGTACGCTGTATGTGACAGAGGGGATTGCAGAGCAGGTGACTTCCGGCTATCCCATCACAATCATCACAAAGTAATAGGCAATTGCGAAGCTATGATACCGAACGCCTTTCATCAAAATTTTTATTAAAAAACGCGCTCTCGCTTCGGTTCCATGCAATGGTACTAATGTTTTTTATCGTAATATGAATATACTACTCAAAAAATAAAGTACCAGCATTCCACAGAGTTTTTTTAATGAAAAATTTCTGATGTGCAGGCTATTCTTGGTCAGATCAAGGCGTTTTACAATTGCCTATCACAAAGTAAAAAGGAATCTGAAATAATCAAAACGAAGGTGGAGGACTGACATGAAACTGACAAGTCTTTTGAAAAAGCTGGCTGCTGCTGCCCCTATGTCTTGTCCGCTGGTAGTGGCGGCTTGTATGGGCGTGTCTTTGACCGGCTATACCAGACCGGTATTTCCGGTGGAGGCGGAAACGGAATTTGATGAGGCTGAATGGACAGACCGGTTGGCAATGGTGGTTGCAGAAGCAGAAGATGCAGAGGAACATACCACCAAAGGAAATAGTGGAAAAAAGAATACAGAAAAAGAAACAGAGACGGAAGAGGAAAGGAAAGAAATTCCAAAAGGCAGCTTTGATCTGAAGGATGGGGTGTATGAAGGAGAAGGAACCGGATTTGCCGGAAAGATCAAAGTGGCAGTGACCATAGAAGATGGTACCATCACAAAGATTGAGATTCTGGAAGTAGAAGCAGATGATGAGGCCTTCTTCAATCGGGCAAAGGGTGTGATTGATCAGATCATAACCAGCCAGCAGCTGGATGTAGATGTGGTATCCGGTGCAACCTATAGTTCCAGGGGGATCATCCATGCAGTGAAAAATGCCCTAACCGGAGAAAGCATTGTGACAGAGACGGTCGCTGCCTCTGCTGGAGCAGGACAGGAACAGACGACAGTGGCAGCTGTGCAGGAC
>ONWL01000240.1 GCA_900321525.1 uncultured Eubacteriales bacterium | reverse complement strand
CACAAATTTTCCCACTCTTCCGGTTCCAACAATCTGTGCATCACTTCCCTCTCTACAATGGTGACCGGCATGCCCAAATGTGTAAACAATCGATTTCCGCTGTCCACCAGGGCATGTGCCTCCACTTTTTTGTCCCGAAACTCCATTGTCACACTGCAAACCGGACTTTTTTCCCGCCTGCTATTTACCATCAACTGCATCATCATGCTTCCGCCTCCACTTAACACCAATGACCACCAAAATAACCATCCGGATTTTGGGGCACTGTTTTCACCGTACAGTATTCCATGTACCATCTGTCCCACGTCTGTTTGGTAATAGATAAAATCTAAAATACCTGCTGCCATCCATGCAAGCAATATGACCTGTCCGCAGGCAAACAGCCAGTATTTCAGACACATTTTGCCAAATGCAAGCTTTGTCATCCCCATCAGCAACAACCAGATGCCAATCCATCTGACCCAAACAAACCCGAAAAACAGTTCTATCAGTTTGAGCAGACAAGCACCCGTGGCTCCTATCGCTGCAGCCCCTGACAAACGCCAAAGCTGAATTTTGCTTCGCCG
Organism: uncultured Eubacteriales bacterium; assembly: GCA_900321525.1. Classification (GTDB taxonomy): domain Bacteria; phylum Bacillota; class Clostridia; order Lachnospirales; family Lachnospiraceae; genus UBA2942. Next base: position 2,440 of record ONWL01000240.1, on the reverse strand, counting down.
CCACACTGCTGTCACAGACAGCAACAGCACATCCATCCACCAATTCACGATAAAATATACATCTATGTACAGCATGAGGAGAGTATAACACACCTGCTCTGCAAAGAATGTCGAAAGGATGTCCCCGTATTCCAAAAGTGTTCCTGCTATTTCCGCAAAAACAGACAAAAAGTTCCGGTGATTGTGAACTCTTTCTTTTTGAAAGTGATGGCTACGTATGCAACATGTCCTTCGAAGGCACGCTTTCGCTTCGTGAAAATCGCAATGGATACTAAACTTTTTGTTCACCTTACGGTTCCAAAAAGTAAGTACCGGCGTTTTTCAAAAGCCTTCTCAAGACATGTTTGCCCTACTTGCCATCACTTTCAAAAATGCCGGAAAACTTCACAATCACCGTAACAAAAAAACGCTGCATGAAAAGTCTTTTTTCACACAACGTTTTATAGGATATTCATTTTCTCAAATCCGACAGAATACCTGAAATTCCGGATTCTGCTCCAATTCCTGTAACTCCTCGTAGGTGTCGATTTCCAGTATATCTTCGAAGGAACAGGGGCGTACATAGATAGAAAAATCCTCTAGATGATCCATCATGGAGATTTCGTCCCAGTATTTCTGCCACTGCTTTTGCTGTTGGAAAGTTTCTTCCAGATACTGTGCCAGTTTCTCTCCGTCTGCCGCTGTCCAGAAGGAAATGCCAAACATCCGGTAGCATTTTGTTCCCCATGTGGAGGAAAGCTTTGTCACATATCCATTTTCATCTGTCCAGAAGCACCAGTCGTGTACTTTTTCTCCCCATGCTCCCAGATAGTTGGTTTCATACTCGAAAGGACGGATGAGCCCTGGGTTGCGCAGCACCAGATCTGCCTCACATACATAAGCATCCCGAATCAACTCCCTAGCAATCCACGCAGTGGAAATATTATTGGCCTTGTCATACAGAGGGTTGTCCAAAAAACGAATCTGTGGATATTTTCCCAGCAATGCATCAAACTTCTCCCCTTTATGTCCTCTGACCAGATAAATCTCTGAAATTCCGGCTGCCACAATGGCATCTAGTACCGTTTCCACCATGGAGATCCCTTTTACTTTTACCATAGGCTTAGGGCAGTTCTCTGTTGCAGGCATCAGTCTGGAGCCAAATCCGGCAGCCAGAATCACTGCCCGTTTGACCCTGTATGGCTCTAGTGCAGCAACTCCGGCTTCTGTAATGGTTCCGTCTGCCACATATCCTTTTTCCTGCAAAGCTGTTTCACTTTCCCCCCATGCTGCATGGTCATGTATCCTGCTGCACATGTTTTGATCTGTCACATTTTTCTTTTGTGCCTGACACCAGTATTGATACAAACGTTCAAATTCTGCTCTTGTCAGATTTTTTTCCATGTCTGTTTGCTCCGTCATGTTCCTGTTCTCCGTCTTTTCTGTGATCTCAGTTTCTCCCATTTCCGGCAGCATGATTATTCCGGCAGATGGGTCATAAAGTTTGCTTTGTTTTCATGGGAAGTCACCGTAGGTCGCCCCAGATCACTGCGGCTGTCTGTATTGACAAACACCTGAATGAGACACACATGTTTTGCCTGTTTCACTTCCTCTAACGCTGCCGCCAATGCAGATTCATCTGTACAATTGTACACCTTCTCATAACCACATGCCCGTGCCACCTGATCCAACTGTACCTGCATGCCTACAGTAGGCTGACCTCCTACTGACTCATGGCAGCCATTGTTGATCAAAATATGCTGGATATTGTCTGCCTGGTTTTGTCCTAAGATTGCCATAGCCCCCATATGCATGAGCACTGCACCATCCCCATCCAGACAATAGACTGACCGACTGCTTTCCATAGCCACCCCCAGTGCAATAGAAGAAGCATGTCCCATGGAACCTACTGTCAGGAAATCCCGATCGTGCCCCTCACCTCTTGCTTCCCGCAATTCAAACAGTTCTCTGGACAGTTTCCCGGTAGTGGACACAATACGGCTGTCCTCTGGCAGGTGCTTTAAAATCACTTCCAATGCCTGCTCCCTGCTCAATGGATATCCATTCTGTGCTTTGGCAAATTTCACCGTCTCAAATGTATTTTTATGGATCACCAGTGCCGCCGGCATACCGGTTTCTTTCATATAAGCAATGGTCTCTGCCACCTGCATCTGTGCCTGTTCCCAGTCTGGGTTTAACACAACTGCTTTCACATCCATGGCTTCTAGCATCTGTATGGTGGCCTTTCCCTGAAAAACATGCTGTGGTTCATCGTGAATTCCCGGTTCTCCACGCCAGCCTACCAGAAACAACACTGGAATCTGATATACGTCTTTATGTAACAAAGATGCCACCGGATTGACGGTATTGCCAATACCTGAATTCTGCATATATACCACCGGAATCTGCCCGGTGGCCAGATAATGTCCGGCTGCAATTCCCACTGCATTGCCTTCATTGG
>ONWL01000299.1 GCA_900321525.1 uncultured Eubacteriales bacterium | reverse complement strand
CAGAGAGAGCATCCAAAATGCGGTGCTTTCTTATGTGGAACCGTATGCGTCTTCTGCCAGTGAGATGGTGGCAGAAATTTTACAGTATTATGCAGAGGACATCCGCATTCGTTCTATGGAGGCAGATGCGCTGTATGCCGGCATTGTGGTGGACACCAACAATTTCCAGAACAAAACCGGTGTGCGTACCTTTGAAGCAGCCGCGTATCTGCGCAGCTGCGGGGCAGATATGATCAGAGTGCGGAAGATGTTTAGAGAGGGCATCCAGGATGTGATCACCAGAGCCGCTACCGTAGGCGCTGCTGAGATTTTCCGGGAAGAATTTGCCATCAGCATTTGCAGAGGTCTGACAGATGAAAACCCAACGGTCATCGGTGCCCAGGCAGCCAATGAACTGCTGAATATCAAGGGGATTAAGGCATCTTTTGTCTTCACAGAATATCATCATACCATCTATATCAGTGCCCGTTCCATAGACGAGGTGAATGTACAGGTGGTCATGGAACGGTTAGGCGGTGGTGGTCACTTAAGCATTGCAGGAGCACAGCTGAATCATTGCAGTGCAGAGGAAGGCATTGTCCAGCTGAAACAGATATTGACAGAGATGATAGAAAATGAGGAAATCTAATCAGAACCAGGAAGAAACTTAGCCGAAAGTGGAGAGAAATGGAATCTGGGTAGAAAATGAACAGATCTGGCGGAAGTTCTTGAAAAACGGTGCGGGATGTGTTTTAATAGGAACAGTTGCTGCAAGATTTGTGATAAAAGGGTTAATTAGAATGGAGGAAGAATATGGAAGTTATTTTATTACAGGATGTAAAGTCTCTTGGCAAAAAGGGAGATAAGGTAAATGTAAACGATGGGTATGCCAGAAATTATATCATTCCAAAGAAACTGGGCATTCAGGCAACCGCAGCCAATATCAACGATCTGAAACTGCAGAAGGCAAATGAAGCTCGCATTGAGCAAAAGAAATTGGAAGAGGCCAGGGAACTGGCTGCCAAATTGGAGCAGTCTGGTATCAAGCTGGCAGTGAAATGCGGAGAAAACGGCAAGACCTTCGGCTCCATTTCTTCCAAGGAGATTGCGGCAGCAGTCAGCAGCCAGACTGGTCTGGAAATCGACAAAAAGAAGGTGTTGTTAAAGGATCAGATCAAGACGGTAGGAACTTATACCATTCCAGTGAAAGTGCACCGTGATGTGACTGCACAGTTGAAGTTGGAAGTAGAAGCAGAGTAAGGAGTCCGTATGGAGGAAAATCTCATCAAACGGGTACTGCCCCACAGTGTGGAAGCAGAGAAATCAGTCATTGGTTCTATGCTGATGGCAAGAGAAGCCATCACAGTGGCAATGGAAGTGCTGCATACAGAGGATTTTTATCAACAGCAGTACGGTGTCATGTTTGAGACCATTGCAGAGCTGTTCAATGAAGGAAAGCCTACAGACTTGGTCACAGTGCTGGATCGGCTGAAAAAAAAGTCTGTGCCAGAGGAACTGTGCAGTCTGGATTTTCTGCGGGACTTGTTGAACACAGTGCCATTTTCCTCTAATGTCCGTTCTTATGCCCAGATCGTATATGAAAAGGCATTGCTGCGCCGGTTGATCAAGCTAAGCGAGGAAATCGCAGGCAATTGTTATGTAGGGAAGGATTCGGTAGAGGATATTCTGGAAGATACAGAGAAACGGATGTTTGAACTGTTGCAAAAGCGCAGTACCACCGATTATGTGCCCATTCAGGATGTGGTGTTGGATGTGGTGGACAACATCGAGCGTGCCGCCAGAAACAAAGGAGCGGTCACCGGTATTCCTACCGGTTTTATCGATCTGGACAACCGTACTTGCGGCATGCAGCCTGCGGATCTGGTGCTGATTGCAGCCCGTCCTTCTATGGGGAAGACTGCCTTTGTCTTAAATATGGCAGAATATATGGCCATCCGCAACCAGTACACCACGGCCATTTTCAGTCTGGAGATGTCCAAGGAGCAGCTGGTGAACCGTCTGCTTGCCATGCACTCTCATGTAGACAGCCAGTCATTGCGTACCGGTCATTTGAGTGAGCGTGACTGGGAAAGTATTGTGGACAGTTCCGGCGTGATCGCAGGGTCGAAACTGATCATTGACGATACGCCGGGGATTTCGGTAGGGGAGATGCGGTCTAAGTGCCGAAAGTATAAATTGGAACACAATTTAAAGTGTGTGATCATCGACTATATCCAGCTGAT
>ONWL01000241.1 GCA_900321525.1 uncultured Eubacteriales bacterium | reverse complement strand
TCTCTATCATCACCAAAAGGCTGCCTTTGACAGCAGCCTTCTTCTTATCCTCTCTCCCCATAAGTAGGATATTCCCGTTCCGCATCTATCTGCGCTTTTGCCCGTTTCCGGATCAGATCTTCCTTAGACGCCCGGTCTACGCTAAATACCAGTCCGAATTCCAGCAGCAGGAACATGACTGCCGTTCCACCGGAACTGATGAATGGCAAAGTCACACCGGTGGTGGGCATAAAGTTGCTGACCACCGCAATGTTCAATATCACCTGCAATGCAATATGGAAAAATACACCACAAGCCAGCATCCTGCCAAAACGGTCTGTGGCACGACTGGCGATGGTCATCACACGATATAACAAGTATAAAAACAGACCCATTAACACCAATACCCCCACTAGCCCTAGTTCTTCGCTGACAATGGCCAGGATGAAATCATTTTGTGGCTCTGGAATGCGATATTTCTGCAAGCTTTGTCCCAGTCCCCTGCCAAACAGGCCTCCCGAGCCGATGGCATATAGGGCATTTAGTGGCTGCAACGCCTGAGCGTCTGCAAACTGCTCTGGATGGAGCCATGCCAGTACACGAACGATACGAAATCCCCCATACTCATCAGACGGGTCCAGACTCATAAAATACCCTACTGCCAACAGCACCAGCACACCGCCTATGGCTGCCATGGTCACAAAAAATTTCCAGTTGGGATGCACCATGAAGATCAACAAAATACCAATGCCAAAGATGATCACAGCAGTACTCATATTGTCGGAAATTTTGTAAATTGCCGCAAACACAAAAAACAAAGCCAATAACAGGGGAACCAGATACCGCAGTTTGGTCACATCATATTTTGCCACATAATGTGCCACCCAGAAAATCATACACAGCTTCACCGGCTCTGCAATCTGGATGGTTCTGCCCATGATCCGAATCCATCTGACCGCACCTTTCACTTCCACCCGCAAGGGGGTAAACAGCAGACCGATGAGCACGATACTCAATACCAACGCCAGCGGCGCAAATTTCCGCAGCACCCGATAATCGATAAAAGAAAGGAGCAGCATCCCCACCATGCCTACAATGGCAAGCTCCAACTGATTTTCAAACAAATAGGAGGGATTGTTCCCGTATGCCGGTGTTTTGGAGCAAAAATAATAACTGGCGCTATAAATCATGATAATGCCAAAAATATTGATTGCGATGAGTGTCATAAACAAACGGTAATCAATCGGCGCAAGATTGATGAACCGCTTTCCTTTCAGCATTGTATAAATACGACGTTTGATTCGTTCCAGCATATCCTACCTCCTTTCCAACTTTCTTTATTTCAGGCAATTGCGAAACTCTTGAATCTGGCCAGAACACAGCCTGCGCATCAGAAATTTTTCATTAAAAAACTCTGTGGAATGCCGGTACTTTATTTTTTGAGCAACAGGCGATAAAAAATATTAGTACCGCTGCATGGAACCAAAGCGAGAGTGTGTTTTTTAATAAAAATTTTGATGAAAGGCGTTCGGTATCATAGTTTCGCAATTGCTTATTCCTTAATTTTCTCACATAGATTCCGGTTCTGTCTGATCAGTCGGAATCCTATCTTCTTGTCTTCTCATATTTCATGTGCAGTTTCAGACACTGGCGCACTTCTTCTATACAGTCCTCCAATGTAGCACCACGCAGTGCCATATCTAGAGACAATGCCATGCTGTTTAAGATGGTTTCTGTACAGTCATCGCCTAACATACGCAGAATGTCCAGCTTTTCCTGATAAGAATCTGTTTCCAAAAATGCCAGCAGATAATCCTGGGGATTGGGTCGATTGCCCTGGCTCTGGCTGCCAGATTTCGGCTGTGCCGTACTGTCTGCCGGCTTTTCCTGAGATTGTTTCTCTTCCCTATGTGCCTGCATCTGTGTTTCTGCCTTTGACCGGATATCCTCTAAAACAAATGGTTCTTCTGGAATCTGCCCCCCTGTCTGCAGAGTGCCTGCCTGTCCCACCAGTACAAACCGATCCTCCTGGGGATACAGCTCCACTGGATATTTGCTCCTGTCCACCTGGCTGGTAAACATCTCATACGGTCGGGCATAGATTCCATAATCCCCATACAGTGCCTGGTAAACCACCAGCTTCTCCCCTGTTTCTGTATGTTCTGCCACTGTCACAATCTGATACAGCTTGTTCTTAAAATGTCTATAAATCTGTCCCGGTTGTATTGTATGTATTCTGTCCATATCCCCCATCGTCCCTTCCTGTCCTCCGGTCTGTCTGTGTCATCCCGTCATGGCACTTTCTTTCCCGAAAAACCTTTCCACTCTATCATATCCTTTTCCCGGATATTTCGCAAGCATTTCCACATGAATTTCTTATTTTTTCCCAGCCTGTTTTTTCTTTCCATTTGACAGTTTGTCTCATATACTATAGCAAACCACATTTTACCATGGGGCATCCCTGGAAATGATTGCAGTTTCCAATCATTTATTCGCCCATAGACATAGGCATAGATAATTTCGAAACTCTTTGGGACAGAAGCAAAACAGCCTGCACAGATAAAAGGCGTTCGGTATCATAGTTTCGTAATTGCCTAATCTTCGCCCAACAAGAAAGGAGTTTTATGCAACCACTTTTTCATATCGAACATGTGACTTTTCACACCCGTGAACCCTCTGCCCTCTGCCCTGCCCTTGGCTCCATTTCTCTGGACATCCAGCCGGGGGAGCATATCATCTGCTATCACCCTTATGGAGTGGGCAGTATGGTGTTTTTGTATCTGCTTGCTGGTCTGATTGCCCCTGTACAGGGCAGGATTTCCCTGGGGGATGGGCATGCCCTGTGCCGCATTTCCCTGTTTGCTGTCCAGAACCGTCTGCTGTCCCTGCGAACCAACTGTGCTCTCCAACAGACATGCCTGATTGATGATCTTTCTGCATCGGAATTAGAAGAAATG
>ONWL01000242.1 GCA_900321525.1 uncultured Eubacteriales bacterium | reverse complement strand
TGATGGATGAGCCCTTTGGTGCCATTGATGCGAAAACGAGAGAGCATCTTCAGGCATTGCTTCTGAAACTCTGGTCAGAAGATACAGAGAAGAAAACCATTGTATTTGTGACCCATGATTTGGACGAGGCATTGCTTCTGGCAGATAAGATTGTATTTATGGTGCCCAAAGGAATTCATAGTGTAATTGATGTTGGCATTGAAAGACCGAGAAACAAGGAAACATTGATGCTGGATGAGGAGTACAGAAGACTTCGGGGAAAACTGGTCAAACTGTTTAATCATGAACAGGAAGAAAATTACTTTACAGGGGGTGCAGGAATATGAGTCAGGCTGTAGCAGTCACGGAAGGAGAGCTAGGTTCGGTGATTCGGCTTACAGAAGCAGAGGATCCGGTGGAAAAAATCAGAAAGAAGGTACCATGGAGTAAGCGGATTTGGAACCTTCCCAATTTGTTGTTTGTATTGATCTGGCTGGCGAGTTTCTTGCCTAGTCGCTACGCAGTGGAGATGCGGCAGGGGCTTCATGACTTCAAGGCATTTGGCGTGGTTTTGATTCTGGTAGAAATTGTATTTTTGATCCGAAATGGAAACGAAAAAGAACATCAATCTCAGAAGGATATTGTGGGATTTTTATATTTGATTTTCTTTCTGTGGGAATTTTTTGTAAGCCGTCGAAATAGTCTGCCATATGTATTTATTCCTGCGCCGGAGAATGTATTTTATGTGTTTGCGGAAGATACAACTAATATTTTGGCGGGATTTAGAAGCTCTATGTTTTTGATTATTGCAGGTGTTGTATTGGCATTGGTGTTTGCCATTATTTTGGGGACACTGGTAGGATGGGTGCCCCGCCTGACGAAAGCGGTGTATCCGATCGTAAAAGCGATTTCTACGGTTCCGGCATTGATCTATACGCCATATGTGGTTTTGATCATGCCCACATTTCGGATGGCATCTTTGTGTGTGGTGTTCCTGAGTATTTTCTGGGGAAGTTTTATGGGAAGCATCAATAATACAGCATTTGTGGAAAAGAAAGTGATCAATTCTGCAAAAGTATTGAATATGTCTACGTTTTCTATGTTATTTAAAGTGATCATTCCCTTTAATATGCCAAGAATCATCAATAACCTGCCCATTAACCTTGCCACTGCATTGATGACACTGACCGCAGCAGAGATGATCGGAGCGGATAGTGGAATGGGATATTATGTACGGGTTGCGCTGAATTACGCCAATTATACGAAGGCCATTGCTGGGATCATCTTTATCGGCGTGGTGGTGATGGGATTGAATCTTGTGATTGACTTTCTGAAAAAACGATTTGTTACATGGGGATATTGATTGTTTGAAATAAGCAAATCAGATATCCGGTTATAAAGAATATATATTACAAAAAAGATAGGTAAAGTAGTAAAATAATCGGAAGAAACAAAAACAGGAGGCAGGTATATGGGTACAGTACAGTATTCCGGCGTGCGGGAAAGCAAACCAGGGCGGATCAATGATTTGGGTACCACAGGAAAACAAGTAGAAGAAGATTTTAGAAAGGGATGTCTGAAACGGGCGGACAGAAGTTTTGCACAGGGATTGCAGTGCCAGCAGATCAACAGTATGGCAGCATTGATGTCTCTGGAAGATTCTGTTTTTATCTCCCATTCTCCCCAGGGGTGTGTGGGGTGTGCCATTATGGCAGTGGATATGTATCGTGTGGGACAGATTCACAGAGGAGAGAAGGTGATCAAAAACCCGAGACTGATCGTCACCAATCTGGATCAGAAAAGTGTGGTGTTTGGAGGCGAACAGAAGTTAAGAGAGTCTGTGCAAAAGGCGGTAGAGCGTTATAATCCCAAGATGATTTTCATTTATGCATCCTGTGCTTCCGGTATCATTGGCGATGATATAGATGCCATAGCAGGGGATTTGCAGCGGGAATACCCGGATACCATTCTTGTTCCCATTCATTGCGAAGGATTTAAGTCCAAAATCTGTGCTTCCGGTTTTGATGCGGCATTTATTTCGATTCAGAAATACATATTAAAAGATACACCGGTGCAAAAACAAAAAGGTCTGGTGAATTTGTTTGCTCCCACCACGGTCAGCTATGCGGATCAGAAAGAAATGGAGAGAATGCTTTCTCTGATCGGTGTCAGAGTCAATTATATTCCGTTTTACAGTTCTCTGGAAAAGATCAAGCAGATCCCATCAGCAGAAGCTTCTACTTCCATCTGCAAGGTGTTTGCAGATGAATTTATGAAGACGTTGTGGGAGGAATATGAAATTCCTTATTCTCATACAGTGATGCCTATCGGCATTCGAAATACTGATAAATGGTACCGTGGCATTGCCAAAGTACTGGGAAAAGAACAGGAAGTGGAAGAGATCATCGCAAGGGAACATGCCCGGATCGAACCATTGGTGGCAGAGTTGAAGGCACGGTTGCAGGGAACCCGGGTATTCATCTGTGGTGGTACCGGGCGGTCATTTGCGGCAGCGGCTCTGATTGATGATTTTGGAATGGAACTGGTAGGTCTTGAAACGCCTACCTATGATGAGGATGCACAGGTTGATATTGAATATTTAAATGGAATTCACAAAGATTTTGTAGTAGACATTGCAAATATGCAGCCCTTTGAGCAGGTGAATCTGGTCAACAAGTTAAAACCAGATGCATTCATCGGCGTACCGGACTGGGCAGCAAAACTGGGGATTCCTACGACCCATGTACTGGACGGAAAACGACCTACCATGGGATATGACGGATTGTTGTTTTTGGGCAATAAAATTGCGGATCAGCTTCAGAATCCGGGATTTAATAAAAAGCTGGCACAGCATGTGAAACTGCCTTATAAGGATTCCTGGTACCAGGCAGACGCATTTCAATATATTCAGAGGGGGGAACACTGATATGTCTCAGATGATGGAAAATCCAAAGG
>ONWL01000244.1 GCA_900321525.1 uncultured Eubacteriales bacterium | reverse complement strand
CCTGCAATGCGTCCAATATCTGTAAATCTGATCGGGATGCCTCAAATGTAATCACATCCGCATCCATATTGTCAATGGCAGGAATGATGTCCGTAAATTCACTATAACACATATGGGTATGAATCTGGGTTTCCGGCTTCACACCGCTGTGCACCAGTCGAAAGGCTTTGATTGCCCAATCCAGATATTCGCTGTACCAGTCAGATTTTCTAAGAGGAAGCTTTTCCCGCAGTGCTGCTTCGTCGACCTGAATGATCCGGATGCCATGTGCTTCCAGATCCAAGACCTCATCCCGGATGGCCAATGCGATCTGATAGGCACTTTCTTTCAAAGAAATATCCTCACGCGGGAAGGACCAGTTCAGTATGGTCACCGGTCCGGTGAGCATGCCCTTCATAGGTTTCTTTGTCAGGCTTTGGGCATAGACAGACCATTCTACTGTAATCGGTTTGCTTCTTGTGATATCTCCCCAGATCACCGGCGGTTTCACGCAACGGGTACCATAAGACTGTACCCAGGCTTTCTCTGTAAAGAGATAGCCATCCAGATGGGCTCCGAAATATTCCACCATGTCATTGCGCTCATATTCTCCATGTACCAGCACATCCAGTCCGATTTCTTCCTGCAATACAATACAATCCGCAATCTTCTGTCTGTTAAAGGCTTTGTATGCTTCTTCTGTGATTTTCCCTTTTTTCCATTCTGCCCGTTTGGCTTTCACATCAGCAGTCTGTGGGAAAGAGCCGATGGTCGTGGTAGGAAATTTGGGAAGCTGGAATGTTTTCTTTTGAATGGCTTCCCGTTCCTCAAAAGCAGGCAATCTGGTGAAATCTCCCTCCTGAATGGAATTGATACGTGCTTTCACATCTGCGTCATCTGCATTTCTTCTTTTTTCAAAAATCTGTACATTCTTCTGGTATGCAGCCTGTTCTGTATCATCATTTGTTTCACTTAACGCTTTTAGCTGTGCCAGTTCTTCCAGCTTTTCTTCTGCAAATGCAAAATGCTGCTTCACTTCTTCCGGAAGTTTTGACTCGTTTTCTAATGTATATGGTACATGGAGCAGGGAACAGGAAGTACTGATCACCACTTCCTCTGCATATCCACTTTTCAGTGTGGAAAGTGTCTGCTCATAACGGTTGCGCCAGATATTCTTTCCATTGACCACGCCTGCAAACAAGCGTTTTCCTTTTGGGAAACCATAAGTCTGTAACAGCTTTAAGGTTTCTTTTCCTTCGATGAAGTCCAGTCCGATTCCATCAAAATCTAATCCTACAATCTGTTCATAACCATTACGGATGTCACCAAAATAAGTCTGTAACAACACGTTCACGGTTCCCTTTGCCGGCAGGATTCCATCATACAATCCGGTAAACAAAGCAAGATCTGCATCTGTCAGGTCACGTACCAAAGCCGGTTCATCAAACTGAATCCACTTTGTACCTATTTCATTGAATTTAACAAGTAACTCCCGGTATGCTGTGATCAGCGGCTCTGCAAACTCAGCCGCTTTCTTTTCCCCAAGATATTTTGTCAGTTTCAGCAAGGTAAACGGTCCCACCACTACCGGTTTTGTTTCAATACCTTCTGCCCTTGCTTCTAAATATTCGTCAAATGGCTTTGTTCCGGTCAGGTGAATTTCTGTATCATCCTCTAGTTCCGGCACAATGTAGTGGTAGTTGGTATTGAACCACTTCTTCATGGCAAGTGCCTTCACATCACCCTTTTCACCCTGATAGCCTCTTGCCATTGCAAAATAGGTATCCAACGGAGAAAGTCCTAACTGGGTGTAGCACTTTGGGACAATCTGAAACAACACCGCAGTGTCCAATACTCCGTCATAGTAAGAAAAATCATTAGAAGGAATGAAATCAATTCCGTTCACCTGTTGCAATTTCCACTGTTGCAAACGAATATTTTTTGCAGTCAGTTCCAGTTCATCTGCTGTGATTTCTTTTCTAAAATACTTTTCTATGGCAAACTTTAATTCCCTTGCTCTTCCAATTCGTGGAAATCCCACTATTGATGTATGCATATTCAAGGAATAATAATAAACAAGAAACTAATTATGGAATGTGTAAGATTTCTTGTTTTAATATTCCTGATATTCAGCAAAAAGAAGTGTATTTAGAAAATACGGATATTATAGATTCATATATGTTACCTTGTAGTGCTATTAATATGCAAGGAGGATGTATTAAAAACGGGAAATTGTACATAGGACAAGGCTATTATTCTGCAGGATATATACTTTTCAATATTGTAGATTTGGTATATCGTAAATTAGAAAAACAGGTTGACTTAATACAGCATGGATTTACAGAGGAGCCAGAAGGCTGTTTTTGGTATGATGGATCCCCTATGATTTCCACGGTATCAGGTAATATATGGAGGATAGAAGAGATAGTATCAAATAAGAAGCAATAAGTATATGAAGAAAATAATAATAGTTGGCGGAGCAAATGGCATAGGTCTGTCAATGGCAAAACTTCTTACTCTTAGGGATGAAACGAAGAAAGTCTATATTATAGACAAGGTACCTCTTGCGGAAGAATACCAAGAAGAGAAAATTGAAAGTTTCCAGTTTGACCTAACGAGTGAGGACTATTCTATATTTAACCAGTTTACAGATATTGATGGGCTGATTATTACGGCAGGTTTTGGTCGTCTTGACTTATTTGAGGACATTCCTGAAGAGATGATAGCAACTTATTTCAATGTGAATACGATTGCTGTCATTCGGGTTATCAAACATTTCTATGATAGGTTGTTGTCGAAGGAGGATTTCTATTGTGGTGTGATGGTAAGTATAGCAGGTTTTATGTCCTCACCATTCTTCTCTCTCTATGGAGCGACCAAGGCTGCTTTGAAGATATTTATTGAGAGTGTGAATGTGGAATTGGAAAAAGCAGGAA
>ONWL01000245.1 GCA_900321525.1 uncultured Eubacteriales bacterium | reverse complement strand
TTGAGGAAAAACAAAATGCATGGTACTTTACCGACCTGCTGGTAGATGTGATCGTGAAACCCAATGGATTTGTAAAGGTATTGGATTTAGATGAATTAAACACAGCACTGGACGAGCAGCTCATTACACTGCCTCAGTTGCAAAAAGCCATTGCCCAGTTACATAATCTGCTACAAGTCATTTACAAAGGAGAATTCTCTGCCCTGACTGCAAACTTTATGGAAATGGTAGACAAACTGGAAAAAGAGAGACGGGTCAACCTGTAACCGCTCTCTTTTTCAGTCTGTTTTCTGATACTAAATATCTATTCCAAAAATAAGTCTGGTTTTCTCTGTCACGATAGACAAGCACGGAATGAACACCACTTACACACGAATGCTGATTTCTCTGCCGGAACTCTGATACCGTTCTAATATCACTCCGGCGGTGGTCAGCATCCGTTTGGATGCCCGGACACCCGATGTCTGGGCATATTTGTCATCCGCATAAATAATCGTCCGAATGCCTGCCTGAATGATGGCCTTGGCACATTCATTACAGGGAAACAGGGTCACATACAATTTACACCCTTCCAGACTGCCGCCTCTGTAATTTAAGATGGCATTCAGTTCACTGTGAGTGGTGTAAAAATACTTGTTATCATAGGGATCTTCGCTCTCCCTGTTCCATGGAAATTCATCATCAGAGCAGCCCACAGGCAGACCATTGTACCCAATGGAGAGAATCTTATTCTGAGGGCTGACAATACAGGCTCCTACCTGTGTGTTGGGGTCTTTGGAACGCATGGCAGCCAGTTTTGCCACTCCCATAAAATACTCATCCCATGAAATATAATCCTGCCTCTTACAAGACTGTACTTGTGACGGTGCCACTGCTTTTTTTACTTCTGCCTGCTCTGCCATATGCCTCCTTATTCTGCCTCAATCTGGGCAATTCTCTTGACATGACGCGCCTCATTGGAAAATGGGGTATTTAAAAATGTATCCACAATCTTTACAGCCAGACCTGGACCTACCACTCTGCCTCCCAAACACAATACATTGGCATCGTTATGCTGTCTGGTGGCTTCTGCACAGAAACAGTCCGTACACAATGCCGCACGAATACCTTTTACCTTATTGGCAGTGATGGAAATGCCAATTCCGGTTCCGCAGATCAGGATGCCCTTGTCACACACCCCATCTGCCACTGCATGGGCAACCTTCTTGCCATACTCCGGATAATCTACAGATGCGGTGCTGTAGCAGCCGAAATCCTCATAAGCATAGCCCTTTTCCTCCAGATACTTGATAATCTCCAGTTTCAATTCATATCCGCCGTGGTCACAACCAATTGCTATCATCTTCCTTACCTCTCTTTTTTACGAATTTACGTAACCGTTCAGTACCTTCACAGTTACGAGCAAAAATCCATTCCAAATCGACTTTGTCGATGGGATTTTTGCTTGCATCACTCGGGATTTTGCTTTGCAAAACCCTCGCAGAATCATGGCTCCTGAACAGTTACGAATTTACATAGATTTCCTTGTGTCCTGCCGCCTTGCGCAGCCGGTTCATGATGGCGCTTCCCAAGTGATCATCCTGAAACCCTTCCGAATATATCACATCTACCCCCTCTGCGTCAAATGCTCGAAGGACTGCATACAAATTATGAGCAATGCTTTCTTCACTGCTTCTACTGCCTACAGATAATACACTGCCCTGCTTGTACAGTGCCTGTGTCTCATCTGTGGCAATGACGCCGCACCGTTTGCCTTTGGCAATAGCCTGATCAGTCAGTGCATTGATCCGTGCCACCACTGCCCGCTGTTCTCCTTCTACGATGGTCAGGGGTGCCTTCGGCGCATAGTGGCGATACTTCATGCCTGGTGCCTTCGGGCGAACAGTTTCATCCACCTGACGGGTCACTGCCGCATCTGTCGCCACCGGTCCGATGACTGCCTCTGCCATCTGCTTCGTCACATAACCGGGACGCAGGATCATGGGCACTTCTCCGGTTACATCGATAATGGTAGACTCTACCCCGATACCCACCGAACCGCCATCTAATATCCAATCGATCTTCCCTTCCATATCTTCCCACACATGCTCTGCTGTGGTAGGACTGGGTCTGCCGGACGTATTGGCACTGGGTGCCGCCACCGGTACACCGGCTGCTTCAATCAGTGCCTGTGCCACCGGGTGATCCGGAAACCGGATCCCCACTGTTTCCAGACCACCTGTGGTCTCATATGGAATATGGGCAGCTTTGCGAAAAATAATCGTCAGCGGTCCCGGCCAGAAGGCATCCATCAACTTTTTGGCTGTCTCCGGCACTTCTGCCGCCAGTTCATAGACGCTCTCCATCCGGGCAATGTGGACGATCAGGGGATTGTCCGAAGGACGCCCCTTGGCTGCATAAATCTTCTCTGCCGCTCCTGCGTCCAATGCATTGCCCCCCAGACCATACACCGTCTCTGTGGGAAATGCCACCAGACCGCCTTCCCGTAATACACGGCCAGCTTCTGCCACTGCCGTTCCCTGTTTATCTGCTTTTTGCATTTTCGTTTTCATATTGATCCTCATTTTGCATTCGTGGTTGCCATCCCTCTCTATCTTTTGATACAGATAGCCAATTGCGAAACTATGACATCGAACGCCTTTTATCAAAAATTTTATTCAAAAAACACGCTCTCGCTTCGGTTGCACGCAGCGGTACTAATATTTTTTCGCTTGACGCTCAAAAAATAAAGTACCAGCGTTCCACAAAGTTTTTTGAATGAAAAATTTTTGATGTACAGGCTGTCTTGCTCAGGTGAACTACCCATTGTCTAAAGCCAATGGGCTTCCTGCTTCATCGTCCTCGCAACCTACTAACTCCACAGGCGTAAATTCGGGCTGAACCGTCCCTAC
>ONWL01000247.1 GCA_900321525.1 uncultured Eubacteriales bacterium | reverse complement strand
ACCAGATACAGCACTGCCAGACCTGCCCCGTGAAGAAACCGCTTCTGCACCAGATCGATCAGTATCCAGGGAAAGAATACCGTGCCTGTGCCCAAAAAAGGCAGAGCATCTAACAGTCCGATGGAAAGTCCCGCAAGAAGGGCATATTCATTGCCAAGCAATGCCAGTCCCAGCACACACAGGGCAGCAGTAATGCACATGATCAACAGTTCTACCCGCAGATAAGCACCGCCCACTCTGGTACAGTGTCCCAGCACCAGTGCAATCTCCTGCCGGTACATGGACAACCTCTGGTACCTGGCAATGGTTTCCCGTTCCTTGATCCAGTACACCGCCGCCAGCACCACAATCAACAGAAATGCACCTGCCTGCACGCACCAGCTTGCCATGGGAATCAGATGTGCCGTCACGTAACTTCCGGCACTTTCCTGCATCCTGCGCCATGAATTTTCCCCAATGGTGATCAGCTGCTCCATCATACAACCGGAACGCAGCTGCAACGCTGTCTCAATACTGGAACAACCACAGCAAATGAGGTTGCGCACCTGCTCCAAATAATCGGGCACTCTGGCCGCAAAATGTTCTGCCTGCACTACCAGCTTGCCGCCCAGAAAATATCCTGCTACAACAAGAACCCCACCGGACAACACCAGAATCAACACCGCGCCTGCGGTCTGGGGCAGCCTGGTATGTTTGTGGAGAAAACGGACTGCCGGATAAATGGACTTTGCCAGTACGCCTGCCACCAAAAAAGGGACAAAGAGAGGCAGCAAATATCTGATGGACAGATATACACTGCCTACGATTCCAATCAGCCGAGTTGTCCGTTTCCACTTGCTTCCCAATCTGCACCCTCCATTTTCCACTTTGATTCATCCGTTATTAAAAGTGTCTGTTTTTCGACAGAAAAATATGCTGGCAGATTGTGATTGGAATTGGTTTCCTTTCAAAATATTTTTTAATTTTACACTTTCTATATTCGAAAGTCCATCTGTTGCCCTGTGGTGGGATGGGTAAAGATCAGATGGAAGGCACACAATGCCACGCAGGGGGTGCGCTTTCCGATGAAAGCGGGATTGTATTTTCCGTCTCCCCATAAGGGTGAGCCGGAAGCGGAAAATTGCACCCGGATCTGGTGATGCCGCCCTGTGAGCAGATGGATTTCTACGCCGGTAAGCCGACCATCCTCTGCCTGTTTACGCACAGCAGGCGGCAGCTGTCTGTAAAGTCCGGTAAGAGTTTGTGCTTTTACGGTACGGTAGGTGAGCTTTGCCTCCTTGGCTCCTACTGTGCCAAGCGGCACCACTTTCGATACGTTCTTCTGCTTGTCCTGTAACAAGGTATGTACCAGTGTCCCCTCTTCCGGTTCTACGGGGTGACACAGCAGTGCCTGATAGTATTTCTCTACAGTGCCCTGTGCCACCTGTCTGCTCAACTCTGCGGCTGCCTGTCTGGTCTTGGCATAGACCATCACCCCTGCCACATTCCGATCTAACCGATGTACCACACCTACAAAGGGCTGCTTCATCCCCTCTGCTGCCTGTCTGTTTTTCAAATAACTGCACAGATCCATAGCAAAAGACCTGCCGGACTGGGACTCCATTCCGACAGGCTTATACACTACATACAACTGTGCATCTTCATATAAAATCTCCGGTATCATATCCTCCTCTGCAACTGTGCTGTATATGAACAGTTACCACTCCTTTTCATATGATGAGCGATGCATGGGAACTGTAAGGATGTCACAGTTCCTGTTCTTTAATCTTCACTTAATAATACTTCTTCTAACTCTTCAATGCTTTTTACAATGTAATCCGCACCGGCTTCTTTCAACTCTTTCTTGCTGCCGTAGCCATATAACACCCCAATGGTGGGAATGCCCATTTCTCTGGCACCGATCACATCCTGTGCCCGGTCTCCTACCATGATCAACTCAGAGGTATCCACCAGCTGGCACTCCTCTAACAAATAGGCGATCACATCTGCTTTTTTCGTTCTGCCTTCCTCCATAGTGGCACCTGCCACAAAATCAAAGTACTGATCCAGATGGAAATGCTCCAGGATCGTCTCTGCAAAATCCGTGGGTTTGGAAGTGGCAACCATGAGAATCTTCCCGGCTTCTGTCAGATGCTCCAACAGTTCGGGAATTCCTTCGTACACCTCATTTTCAAAAATTCCCCTGGGTCTGAAATACACCCGGAACAGACGTACTGCTTCATCAATCTCCTCTTCTGTCATATGATAGTAGTCACGAAACGTATCCCGCAAAGGAGGTCCCACAAAAAAGGACAATTCCTGGTGATTCTCTACCGGAATCCCCATGGCATTGAGCGCATACTGCGCCGACTTGGTAATCCCCTCTGCCGAATCTGTCAATGTCCCATCCAAGTCAAATAGTATGTATTGTTTCTCCATTGAAATAAACTTCTCCATTCCGGTGCCTGCAAGCACCATACCCTCTAATTCCCGACCAGACAGACACCCCTGTCTCATCTGTGCCGCATTTTTACATCAGCAGGCAAAAACCTGCTTTTATATATCATATCCACATTGTATGAAAAATGCAAGGGTTACACCGCATTTTTTATCAGGGATTTTCTTGCCCCATTTTCCATGATCCATTCCCCATGCAGCTTCCCCTTTTTATGGAACCTGCTGTAAATAAATACGTACGCTTTGCAAAACAGGCGCCGCCTCCGGTCCTAAAGCTGTCAGCGCCTGCTGTACCAG
This sequence comes from uncultured Eubacteriales bacterium, assembly GCA_900321525.1. Classification (GTDB taxonomy): domain Bacteria; phylum Bacillota; class Clostridia; order Lachnospirales; family Lachnospiraceae; genus UBA2942. The sequence continues at coordinate 118 of ONWL01000247.1, read as the reverse complement.
CGGAAACAGTGTGGTCACAAGTGTGACGCCATTGGCAAGGATAGACAATGCAGTATCGGTACCTTCAAACAGACTTTTCAGTCTGGCAAATCTGCCTTTCTTCTCCGCCGGTTCTGGC
>ONWL01000248.1 GCA_900321525.1 uncultured Eubacteriales bacterium | reverse complement strand
TACCGTTTTTCATTCCCCTTGTAATCGCAGAGTTTGCATTGCTTGGGTACACCCTGTATCATATTTTCACCCATTCCCACTATAAGAGAGGCAATCGCGTGTTGTGGATTGTGGTTGCCATTGTAGGGATGGAGTTTATTGGTCCCATTTTGTATTTTTTACTGGGAAAAGAGGATTGAGATGGAGATGTTGACGATTACAAATCTGCAAAAGCGGTTTGGCGCAAAGCCGGTGTTGCAGGGAGTGGATCTGTCTGTGCCGGAACATAGCATTTTTGGATTTGTAGGCAAAAATGGAGCGGGAAAGACCACCACCATGAAAGCAGTGCTGGGACTGTTAAGACCGGATGCCGGTACCATCCTGGTATCCGGGGAACAGGTGGTGTATGGGCAGACAAATACCAACCGATACATTGGCTATCTGCCGGATGTGCCGGAATTTTATGGGGATATGACACCGTTTGAATATCTGACCCTTTGCGGGGAAGTTTGCGGCATGAAACAATCTGAGATCAGGGAGAGAAGCAGGGAGCTTCTAGACCAGGTGGGACTGGGAGCAGAAACCCATCGAATCAAAGGATTTTCCAGAGGCATGAAACAGCGTCTGGGCATTGCCCAGGCATTGTTTCACCGACCGAAACTGTTGATCTGCGACGAACCCACTTCAGCCCTGGATCCTGTGGGAAGAAAGGAAATTCTGGAGATTTTGCTGGCAGTGAGAGAGCAGAGTACAGTCCTGTTTTCCACCCACATTCTTTCGGATGTGGAGCGGATCTGCACCGATGTGGCATTTCTCCATGATGGAAAGATTGCCAAGCAGGGGACAGTAGGAGAATTGAAGACAATGGGCGTTTCCAAGGAATTCATACTGGAAACGGTTACACCGGAAGGCGCAGTGAAGCTGGTGCAGGAATTTGGCCGTTATCTTACAATGAATCCTTCATCAAAGCAGGAGAATGTCATAAGTCAGCTGCCGGAAGAGTGGAAATCCGGGCAGTCCCACAAGACAGAACTGCGGTTTACAGGAGAGGAGGAACTGCTGTTTCGGGTGCTTCAGTATGTGGCAGAACACAAAATTCCGGTACAAAAGATCGAATGGGCAGAACCTTCTTTGGAATCTTTGTTTCTGGAGGTGGCCAACACATGAAATCTTTCTATGCTTTTTTGAAAAAAGAATGGTTGGAAATCCTGCGAAGCGGAAAGCTGACCATTTTGCTGATTTTGTTTCTCTTGTTTGGCATCATGAATCCGGCCATTGCCAAGCTGACTCCCTGGCTGCTGCAGGCCATGTCGGACTCTTTGGAAGCCTCTGGCTTTCTGGTGACAGACGTACAGGTAGATGCCATGACTTCCTGGACCCAGTTCCTGAAAAATATCCCCATGGCTTTGATGGCATTTGTGTTGCTTTGCAGCAATCTCTTTTCCAAAGAATACCAGTCCGGCACACTGGTGCTGATCCTGACCAAAGGACTGGCACGGTACAAGGTGGTATTGGCAAAAGCGTTTCTGATGGTTCTGTTATGGTCAGTTTGCTACTGGCTATGCGCAGGGGTTACCTATGGATACAATGCCTATTTCTGGGACAATGGCATCGCCAGTCATCTGTGGTGGGTGCTGGTCTGCTGGTGGCTCTTTGGTGTGTGGGTGCTCAGTCTTTTGGTACTGTTTTCTGTGGTGTACAGCAGCAACTCCGGTGCCCTTTTGGGCACAGCAGTTGTGACAGGGGCTGCATATGTGGCAGGGATTTTTCCAAAAACAGCAGCGTATACCCCTGCCATGCTGATGGACGGGGCATCGCTGTTGTCCGGTGCGGCAGAACCGGAAACGTATGGGAAAGCAATTTTCATCACCATTGTGAGTGGGCTGATATGGCTGGGACTGAGTATTCCGGTGATGAATCGGAAACAGATATAAGAAAAAGGATGTATGCGAATCATGAGAATCACCCTCCGGCTCCTTTATGGAGTTTGGAGGGGGTTTTTTGATTTGCGGCGTGTCAGACGCCACGGCGAAACCGGCTCCTTTATGGAGTTTGGAGGGGATTTTTGTGTGGAACAATGGTATTTTGTGCGAAAAAACGGTATGTTGCGCGAGAGGGGTTGCAATCATAAAAAAGTGATTGTAAGATGGTAGAGGATGCGGCAAAATTCACTGTGTAAATCTTTTGTATAGTGGACGAAATGAATTGAGGAAAGAGAGGTTGCAAAAGGAAAATGACAGAAGCGATGATACAAGCTGGGAAGGGTTTGGCAGTATGGTTAGGAGAATTTTTACGACAGCATGGAATTGTTATTTGCAGAGGGTGTGGAGTCGCTATGCTATTTTTGTTATGTGGATGGATGCTTTGTATGGTGAAAATATTCGAAGCAGAGCGAAAGCCAGATCTGGTTGGCTGCAATGTATTGTTTGATTTGTTCCAGGCAGCAGTTGTGTTGATTATATATAAATGTAATGGACCGGGATTGCAATATTTGATGATAGAGGCGATATTGCTGGGAATTGTATGCGTGATCTATTCGTTGGTCATTTTAAAGACGAGAGATTGGTGGGAAACACATTGTAAAATTGAAAAGTGATAGGGCAGGCAGGAGAAAAAGTGTGTCGTTCATCGTAAAAACATGCCGTTGGTCGAAAAAGTGAATGGCCATTGGACGGGAAAACAGATCGTTTGCCGCAAACAGGTGGAAGATGAGTGAAGAATGTGACAAAGGGAGAAAAAACTGGATGATCATAGCGTTTCTGGTGGAGGGATCAGTTGGAATGAAAATCAAAAAGAAGCATAAAAGCATAGCCATTTTGTTATGTGCCGCAGGCATTATATGTTTGAATCATTTTG
>ONWL01000249.1 GCA_900321525.1 uncultured Eubacteriales bacterium | reverse complement strand
GGATAGATTTAGAACGTACAGCACTGGAAGTCAGACAGATCGTAGAAAAAGAAGTGGATACCCAGATGGAAGCATTGCAGAAAGCCCTGAAGGAAGTAATAGACAAAAAACAGGCAGAGGATGAGGAAAAAGCGCAGAGAAGAAGCGCAATAGAAGAGGACTTGCGCATATTGGAGGAAGTACATGAATTTGAATGAAAAAGAGGTAGAACATATTGTCTGGAACTATGAGCAGCTCAGAAACATTGTTCGATTGGATTCCATGGTGGGAATGAATTGGAAACAAAAGCTGGGGTATGTGGAGAATATCATCAAAAGAGAACTGCCAACATTATTAAAAGAAGTGGCACCGCCTAATGTGTATGAACTGACTGCAGATTTCAATGCGGAATATGAGAAGTTCAAAGACTTTATTTTGTATGAATCTCTGATTGGCAAAAATGTAGTGGGACTGGGAGGAGGGTTTTCCAGCGGAAAGTCCAGCTTTCTAAATACATTAATGGGTGGAGGAGAAATCCTTCCTGAAAATATCAATCCCTCTACTTCTGTACCGGCATATCTGGTACATGGCAGCCAGAATGTGGTAAAGGCAATCAATATTTTCGATGCCTGTATCCAGCTGGATTTGTATGCCATCAATGAGATCGCCCACGGATTTGGGGCAGTAGAGGAGGAGGGAACCCAGATCACAGATGCAGTGCAGTTAGGGCATGTGTTGAAAAATCTGTTTTTGGAGACAGGATTGCAGCCATATGAAAATCTGGTATTTCTGGATACACCGGGATATTCCAAGCCGGATTCAGAACATTACTCTGCCAAGACAGATGAGGATATTGCAAGACAGCAGTTGAACACAGTGGATCTGATTCTGTGGTTTCTGCCGGTCAATGAGTCTGGTTCCTTTACCGATTCCGATATCAACTTTATCCGTTCCTTAGATCAGGAGATTCCCATTACAGTCATCTGTAGCAAGGCAAACAGACGAACCGGGCAGCAGAGGAAAGAAATCAAGGCAAAAATCAGGGAACAGATATTGATGGAACATCTGAATGTGAATGAGGTGTTTTTCTTCGATACGGAAACACCCGATGGATTGGACAGTCAGAAAATACGTGATTTGTTTCAGGAATGGAACCAAATGCGTTATCAGGAAGAAGTGTTTGCCCGGCATTTCAAGCGGCTTTTCTGGGAATGCCGTGAATATTACAGGAAGAAAAAAGAAGAAGCCAGTGCAGAAATCCGCAACCTGAACAATGCGTTGATGCTGAAAGAAAATGAAGAAGTGGCGGTGTACATAGAGAGGGTCAGAGCAAACAGTGAAAAAGAACGTAAGCTGATGGAGAAAGCAGAAGCGGAAATGGTTCGATTGCAGACTGCATTTTTTAAGGAAATCAAAGTAGTGGCAGATGAAGTGGGCATTTACATGCCGGAACCAAAGGATATTGATGTACTGGAAGACAGGATCACCGATTCCCTTGCTGTCTTACAGGATTACAACAAAGCCCATCAGAACGTAGTCCTGCCGGATATGAAAGAACGGATATTAGATGCCTTTAGAGGCATCCAGCCGGTCTTTGAGTGTGAGCCGGGAGGAAGCCAATACAAAAATGTCCTGTTGGATATGATGGCAGAGATGCAGTTTCCTACAGGAGAAGACATTCAGTTTGGAAATGACATCAATTATCATGAGCTGATGCAGGAAGTGTTGGGCGGAACCCAAAATCAAAATGACAAGCTGATGTAACGATTGGATATCAGTAGAATCACATCAGGAAAAGGAGATACCATGGCAGATTTACGAGAATTGACCACAGATGCGAAGCGTCTGTATGAAGCATTGGATTATTTACTGGAAAAGCAGGACTCTGCCGGTGCAGAGCAGCTGGATTTGAAAGAAATCTGGTTTGGGGCAAAGTCAAGGCCTTTTCAGTCTCATATACTGTGTCAGAAAGAAGAAACCATATGCAGACGGTATCTGGTCATTTTGTCAGCACTGATCAGCCTGACAGAAGATACGGCAAAGAAAACCATACAAGTGCGCTTTCTGGCAAGGATTCTGGCGGCCTGTAAGGAAACAGACTGGGGCATCAGGGAACTGGTTACAGACGGGATGTTGTTGGAAGAGCGAATCCTGGATGAATTTCAGGAAATCCAGGACGAAGACCTGCAAAATAGCTTACTCATTGACTTGCTGCTGCTGACCTATCTGGATGGACAGCCGGATGAAAAGCAGTCAGACTTTGCGGTGGGATTTATGGCACTGTCAGGCATCGGGCAGGAGAGGGCCAGGGCAATCGGTGCGGTGGTAAAAGGATTGTTACAACAGGACGACGATGAAGTTATCCGTCAGAGAAAGTATCTGTCGCTGGAAAACATCTATTGTTATATGAAAAATCCACCGGATGGCATTCTGGTAACAGATTTGGAACAGGCAAAAATGCTCGCGGTTCCCAAAGTTATTTTTGCAGGATGGATATTTCAGGAATTGCCTGAAATGGACTGTGACCAGTTTCAGGCAGAAGTCATCGAATTCAGGGGATGTCATTTTATTGGAATCAATCGATTTGTCAACAAAGAAAAGAAAGTGCTGCTGACAGATTGTGTGTTTGAAAAATGTACTGTACAAAAAGAATGGATGATTGTGAGAAATACAACAATACGTGGATGTACTTTCCGGAATCTTTCTGCATTGTTTGATGGTATCTGGCGAAATAAACAGATGATTGTATTGAAAGATAGTAAACTTGAGAAAACACTTTTTACAGAAATTCAAATTCAAGATGGAAGCGGTGTAATTGGGTTTATTTTTTCATCGGATACAGATATA
>ONWL01000252.1 GCA_900321525.1 uncultured Eubacteriales bacterium | reverse complement strand
TGTTACCCAAAAGTGCTGCGCACAGGATGCGACGGTAATCTTCTATATACAATAAGGGAGAAGCATATGGCAGATAGAACAGAATTACAAACCGCCTTGGCACAGGTGGTGCAGGGTGTACCAAAACGTTTGATTTTAAGCAAGTCGTCTAAAGGGAATCCTTACCGGAAGGCGGAGATTTTGCAAAAGAAGGCAGGATACCAGATTGCCTGCTATACGGAGAAGCAGGTGTTTCATGAAAATATTGCGGCAGAGGAACTGCTTACAAAGCTGACAGAACAGATGGAGCAGTTTGGACAGTTAAATGCATGGAATGATGGTTTCGAGTTTATGGTCATGGTGTCTGCCAAAGGCAAGGTACACTATAAGAAAAAACAGTTACAGATATCTGGAAAAAATGGACAAACGGCAGTAGGGGCACAAGCAGACAGCCACAACTGAAAAAAACGGTATTTGTTAGAGGAAGGTACCATCATTCCGCCTCTTGTGGATATGGGAGTCTTTACCGGAGAAGGGAAAGTAGTGCGGAGCATGTATGATAAGTTTCGCCAGATCAACCGCTTTTTGGAACTGGTAGAGGATGAGTTGTCTAAGAAAAAGCGGGATCACTTGACGGTCATTGACTTTGGCTGCGGCAAATCCTATCTGACATTTGTGTTGTATTATTACCTGACAGAAGTGAAACAGTTGTCTGTGCAGATGATCGGACTGGATCTGAAAGCGGATGTGATTGCCAAATGTAACCAAGCAGCAGAAAAGTACGGGTATGACGGACTCCGCTTTGAGCTTGGAGATATCAATGGATATCAGACAGATGTTCCTGTGGACATGGTAGTGACCCTCCATGCCTGTGATACTGCTACAGATTATGCGTTGTACAATGCCATCTGCTGGAATGCGGAACTGATTTTTTCTGTTCCATGTTGTCAGCATGAATTAAATGGACAGATGAAAGCAGAGCATCTGGGATTGTATACCCGTTATGGCATTGTGAAAGAGCGGATGGCGGCGTTGACCACAGATGCCATCAGAGGCAATCTGCTGGAATGCTGCGGCTATAAGACACAGTTGTTGGAGTTCATTGATTTTGCCCATACCCCCAAGAATATCCTGATTCGCAGTGTGAAACGCCCCATGCCAGTGGCATCTGTGGCGAAAAAGATGCAGCAGGAGGCTGAGGCGGTCATGGAAGAGTTCCATGTGAAGCCCACTTTATATCAGTTGTTGAAAGAAGAGGGGAGACTGCAATAAAAATAGGCAATTGCGAAACTTCTTGAACAAACCAGAAAACAGCTTGTACATCAGAAATTTTTATTTGAAAAACTCTGTGGAATGCCGGTACTTTATTTTTTGAGCAATAAGCGATAAAAAATATTAGTACCGTTGCATGAAACCGAAGCGAGAGCATGTTTTTCAAATAAAAATTTTGATGAAAAGCGTTCGGTATCATAGTTTCGCAATTGCCTGGCAATAAAAAGAATAAAAGGAGCTTGCCATGATAGAACAAATGCGGCAGAAACTGAAACAGATACTGGCAGTAGTGGCTTCCATTGCCCTTGTCATATCCGGTGCTTCGGTATGGCTGCTCAATCATCTCGAAACTTCACCTGCAGATTCCTCAGGGAATGGCATGTATGAAGGATTGACCGATGGATTGATCTTACATGCTTTTTGTTGGTCTTTTGATACTATACGGAAACATTTGCCGGATATTGCGGCAGCGGGGTATACGGCAGTGCAGACTTCTCCTATCAATGCGGTGAATGACACCCATCCTGCGATGAAGCTCATGGGCAGCAAAGGAGATGGTTCTGACGGGGCATGGTGGTGGCATTATCAGCCCACAGACTGGAAGATTGGCAACTACCAGCTGGGAACGAGAGACGCATTCAAGACTATGTGCACGGAAGCAGAAAAATATGGCATCAAGATCATTGTGGATGTGGTACCCAATCATACCACCACTGCGCTGGACCAGGTATCGCAGGATTTGATCAATGCTGCCGGCGGACAGTTGTATCATCCCACCGGACTAAGTGATATTTCCGATTATGGCAGTCGTTATGATTGTACCAGAAAAATGATGGGCGGTCTGCCGGACGTGGATACAGAGAATACCGGATTTCAGGATTATTTCATTTCCTACTTGAATGACTGTATTGCCTGTGGGGCAGATGGATTCCGGTATGATACGGCAAAACATATCGGTTTGCCGGATGATCCCACAGATGTGGGCGTGAACAATAACTTCTGGAACCGGGTGACCACAGAGATTACTGATGCGTCACGAATTTTCAACTATGGAGAAGTGCTGCAGGGGGCAAATGAGCGGGTGGAAGATTACATTGCCACCATTGGCTCTACCTGCACTAGCTACTATGGAGAATCCATCCGGGATGCTGTGATGGCTCGAAGTGTGACGGTATCCAATGTAATGGATTACAAAGTGGGTTCTGCTCCCACCAAAAATCTGGTGACTTGGGTGGAATCTCATGACAATTATATCAACGATGGCACATGGAGCCAGTTAGACGACACCCAGGTGAAGCTGGCATGGGCCATCATTGCCGCCAGACAGGATGGCATTCCATTGTTTTTTGACCGGCCATATGGAGGCGGCCCTTCCAATATGTGGGGGACAGTGAATCAGATCGGTGTAGCAGGCAGTGATCTTTATAAAAGTCAGGATGTGGTGGCAGTGAACTACTTCCGCAAAGCCATGGCGCAAGGGGATAATAGTGAGTATCTGCGCAATCCAAACGGGGATACTAATGTGCTGATGATCGAGAGAGGAAATGCAGGAGTGGTCATCGTA
>ONWL01000255.1 GCA_900321525.1 uncultured Eubacteriales bacterium | reverse complement strand
GCTACGAAGCGTTCTTTGACGAATACATCGCGTTTATGAAGAAGTATGAGGCAAACCCCGGCGACCTCGAACTGCTCGGCGAATACGCCGACTACATAAGCAAATACAGCGACTATCTCGCCAAGCTCAGCGCCGTCGAGCAGGACGACCTCTCCGTCGCCGATCTGGCATACTACACCGAGGTGTATGCAAGGATCATGAAGAAGGTGGAGGGGATTTGAGAGGGAGAATAATGAGTTGTTATATATCTAAATAATCATCTTTCGCAAAGATAAAAAATATTTTATACCGTTTTGGGCACATAATCTTTTTAGGTTATGTGCCCCTTTTTTTGCAAGTAAAAGCTGCACCATGCAGGCACGGTGCAGCCAATGAAATGATAAAACTATTCTGATTTTTTCTCAACCCAACAAGTTACGCAGCCAATTCGGCATTTTGGAATCATTTCTTTTCCAAGATTCTACAGCCTTTTCGTCTGTTTCCCAATTGTTTTCGTGTCCGTCGAAAAACTTTGCGCGACGGCACCGATACTTGACGATTTTATCTCCTTCGTCTCATCCACTCCCGATTCCGTCTCCTGCTGGATGACATTTGTCTCTGTCAGATTTTCTTCTGTATCTGCTGTGAAAAACGGGGTTTCTTTTTCCGTTTCTCCAGTTCCCGGCTGGTTTCCTTTCCCATGAAACCATAGAACAGCAGTCACAAGCAACCCTGCGGTCAGTACCAGTGTAGCAGCACTTGCCAGAATTGTCAAAACCGGTTTATGGGGTCTCCGATTCAACAAAATGTCTTCCGCTGCTGCATCTGCTACCAAATCTTCCTCTACCAGCTGCATCATGTTTAGCAAATCTTTTCCACTCATATGCCGATTCCCTCCATTTCCAGTTCTTTTCTCAGTTTCTGCCGCATCCGAAACAGGTCTGTCTTGACTTTGCTCTTGCCGATTCCATACCGCTTTGCAATGAGATCAATGGAATCCATATACCAGTACCGGCGCAGGAAAATTCTTCTCTGCTCCGCAGACAGTTTTCGCAGGAATCCATTTAACACCTGTCGGATGGCATCCTGTTCTGACAACCATTCCGGCTCTGCACCCGGAATGCATTCCTCCATTTCTCTGGTCAAAGCAACCACCTCCCCGTTCCGCTTCTTCGCCTTTTTCCAATCCAACCGGTCTAAAGACAAATGACGGCAGATTTTTGCCAGATAGGCATAAAAATAGGTGGGGTACGCAGGCGGAATGGCCTTCCATGCTTTCCAATAGGTGTCATTCTTCACTTCTTCTGCATCTTCTTCATTTTCCAAAATCCGCTTTGCCAGTGCCTGCAGCTGTTTGCCATAACTGAGATCCGTCTCCTGAATTGCCAGTTGGTTTCGTTCCTTATATAATGCAAGAATCTGTTGATCCTCCATTGCACGCCTTCCTCCTTCGTCATTGCCTTTCATCCTATTAGACGGATTTGTCTGCCAGCTGGTTACAGCTTTCAAAAAAAGATTGTGGAAATGGATCACATCACCCTGCCGGATGCGCTGCATCCATGGTCAACCGCAGAGACTCTTCCGGAAACTCCATAAAAGCATCCGGTTTCTGCAAAATCTCTTCCTGCAAAACCGTATCCATCCGAAAAATCATGGGCACTTCCGGTGTATAAGGATGCCAGAATCCGCTGCCTTCCATCACAAAATCCGTATATGCCACGATCAGTGCCTGCTTTCGCCGCAGCGCATCTTCCCGTTCCATACCCCCTGGCCATTCTTCGGCATTTTCAGGTGTCCAGATCAGCGTCAGGTCAGAAGCATGGGTTGCTTCTGCCCCTTCTAAACTATACAGCCACACAGGTGACCCGTTCCACGCAAGGGTATTGGCCAGGCCATAGGTATGGGTGCGGTACATGGTATCGGATAAGATGTCACAAATCTGCTGTCTGCGTGTTTCTTCCGGCAAGTCCTTTGGAATCTCTGCAATGAAAGCATCCGCAATGACACCGTTTTCTCCAAACAGGCTTTCTGTCATCCGGGAACTGATCTGCTCCAGGTCTGGAATCTCTTTATAAAATCCCAGCTCATTCCGGTTACAGCCAAGAAGTGCCGCTCCTGTAAAGCCAGTTCCTCCATGAAGCTGTTCCCGCCAGTCTTCCGGTATGAGGATCCCATCTGCCACAGGACCGAAATGGCAGGTGCTGAAAAATGCACACAATTTCTTTTGCGCCTCTAACAACTGCGCATCGCTCAGCTGCAGCAATTCCTCGCTACTTGTTGCACCAGCGCATGCCAAAAATCGTTTGTATATACACTTGGCTGTTTCTTTGGTTCGAATTCCCTGAACTGCTCCGCTGGACAAAATCACTCTGTCAAACAATTCTCTTGCCAAGGGAGAGGCCATCAGACCACCAATCAGCTTTGCCCCTGCGGATTCTCCGGCAATGACCACATTGGCCGGGTCACCACCAAATGCAGAAATATGCTGCTGTACCCATTTCAGTGCGGCAATCAGATCCAGCAATCCATTGTTTCCGGCTGTCTGGTACCGTTCTTCCCCAAAGCCCTGTTCTCCGGACACATCCAGCCATCCCCACACGCCCAGACGATATGCCGGAACTACGTAAACAAATTTCTGGTCTTTTAAAAATCCTTCTCCCGGATTGGTCAGATCATCCGTGTTACCATTTTGAAATGCACCACCATGGATGTTCACTAACACAGGACGATTTCCTTCTAAGTCTGGCGTAATGATATTTAAATTCAGACAATCTGCCCTGCATTGCTCCATGGAGCATT
>ONWL01000257.1 GCA_900321525.1 uncultured Eubacteriales bacterium | reverse complement strand
AGGGAGATAACACCCCTGTCAAGCCGGGGGAAGAAGGGGAAATCTGCGTGACAGGTCCCATTCTGGCACTTGGCTATTACCACGATCCGGAACGGACAGCGGCAAGTTTTGTCCAGAATCCCTTGAATGACTGCTACAGAGAACTGATGTACCGGACCGGGGACATCGGTGTGCTGCGGGAAGATGGCATCTTAGAATTTCACGGGAGAATGGACAGACAGATCAAGCATCTGGGACACAGAGTGGAATTAGACGAAGTAGAACGAGCAGCAGCATTGACAGAAGGAGTGGCAGAGTGCTGTGTGATCTACCGGAAGGACAAGGAGCAGATCATTCTGTTCTACACAGGGGAAGCGTCTAAGAAGCAGATTGCAGTGGATATGCGCCGGATCCTGCCGGGGTTTATGATTCCCCGAAAGATTGTACCGTTACAGACATTGCCTAAGTTAGCCAATGGAAAGACTGACATGAAGACATTACAGGAAATGGATATATAAAGGTAAAGGAGAGAAGAAAATGAGAGAAGAATTGATGGAGATTTTGGAAGATTTAAGACCGGATGTGGATTTTGAGAGTGAAAAGCAGTTGATTACCGATGGCATTTTAGAGTCTTTTGATATTGTGTCACTGGTAGGGGAACTGTGTGACCATTTTGACATTGAACTGCGTGTAGAGGATCTGGTACCGGATAACTTCAATTCCGTGGAAGGAATGATAGAACTGATTGAGAGATTACAGGACGAGGATTAAAGGGGATTATGATTACAAAGGAATTAAGGGAGATTGGGAAGCAATATGGCACACCGGCATTTGTGTTTGATACAGATGCCTTTGCAAGTCAGGCAGAGTGGATCGATGGGATTTTAGGGGAACAGATTTCTCTTTGCTATTCCATCAAGGCAAATCCGTTTCTGCTGGCGGCACTGCCATCCTGTATCAAACATGTGGAAGTGTGCAGTCCGGGAGAGCTGGCCATTTGTGAACGTTTGCACATTCCGCCGGAAATGATTATTTATTCTGGTGTGAATAAAGGGATGGAGGATATTACCCGTGCACTGCGTTACGGCGTAGGCATTGTGACAGCAGAAAGCGTACAGCATGTCTGTATGGTCAATGAAGCGGCAAAGCAGCTAGGCATGCAGCAGGTGCCCATGATTTTGCGTCTGTCAAATGGCAACCAGTTTGGCATGGATGAGAAGGATCTGGCAGAGGTGATTGACAAGAGAGACCAGTATGCGGCACTGGATATCATGGGGGTACATTATTATACCGGTACCCAGAAGAAGAAAGCCGATCAGGTCAATAAGGAGATTCGGGTATTTACAGAATTTCTGACACAGTTGGAACAGGAGCATCACTATACCATTTCTCATGTGGAATATGGTCCGGGACTGGCAGTGGAATATTTTAACGAACCTTTTGCAGAGAAGGATAAACAGTTGTTAGGAGAGGTTGCAGAGGCACTTCATGAACTGGGCGGTCGGTATCATCTGACAATAGAGATGGGACGGTTTCTGGCATCTTCCTGCGGATACTATCTGACTTCTGTGGCAGATTTGAAGAACAACGGAGGCACAGAATATGTGATCTGTGACGGTGGGATCAACCAGCTGAAATATTACGGGCAGACCATGGCCATGCAGGTACCGGAGATCACGGTCATTGCAAAAGATGGGCAGTTATCAGAAGCAGAAAAAGAGACACAGCGGTACGGTTATACCCTATGCGGCAGTCTTTGTACCACAGCCGATCTGTTGGTGAGAAAGGCAGAACTGCCGAAACTGCAGATCGGGGATACATTGGTGTTCCATCGATGTGGTGCATATACCGTAACAGAAGGCATCGGCCTGTTTTTGTCCAGGGCATTGCCGGTAGTGGTCTTGTATTCCGGGCAGAATGGGGCACGTCTGGTACGAAAACCATATCACACAGATCTGTGGAACACCCCTGGACTGGAGGTGTGATCGGTGAATCTGATATCTGTACAGTTTTTTCTGTTTGTGGCGGTGACAGCCGCCATTTACTTTCTCTGTTCCGGCAGAAAGTATCAATGGTGTGTGCTGCTTGGGGTCAGCTATTTTTACTATATTTTCACCTGTAACCGGTATGTGATCTATCTGCTTGTGACTACCATCACCACTTATGCAGGTGCCAGGGGCATCGACCATCTGGCAGCGGTCAGCACCCAGACGGTGAAGGCCCACAAGGGAGAGTGGGACAAGGAGACGAAGAAAGCATACAAGAATCAGATGCAGTCCAAAAAACGGTGGCTTATGATTGCCGTGTTGGTGCTGAATTTCGGGATTTTATCTGTGTTGAAATATACAGGTTTTGTGGAAGAATCGTTAAACAGCGCACTGAATGCGCTGGGTATTGGATTTCGTCTGCCTCTGCCAAAGCTGGTATTGCCTTTGGGCATTTCCTTTTATACGTTTCAGAGCATGGGCTATTTGATTGATGTATATCGTGGGAAGTTTCCCGCAGAGAAGAATTTTGGAAAAGTGGCATTGTTTGTGTCTTTCTTTCCCCAGATCGTGCAGGGTCCCATTGCATTTTACAGCGATCTGGCTCACCAGTTGTATGAGAATCATCGCTTTTCCTATGAGAAGTGCAAAAGCGGTGTGCTGCTGATCTTCTGGGGAGCCTTTCAGAAAATGGTGGTGGCGGACCGTGCAGTACATATGATCGATCTGGTGACAGCCAATGACAGAGGGGCAGGTGGGATCAATGTGTGCCGGGGTGTGGCAGAGTTGTTTGGCATTACCATGGCAGAGAATTTCCGCAGGCCGTATTTCTCTAAGACCCTGACGGAGTATTGGCACAGATGGCATATTACACTGGGTGAGTGGGTGAGAACCTACTTATTCTATCCTATGTCCATTTCGAAACGCTTCCTGAAAATGGGCAAAGATCTGAAAAGTCATGGCATGCGTCATTTAGGAAGAGTACTGCCTACCAGTATTGCGTCTCTGTTGACTTTTCTGGTCATCGGAATCTGGCATGGCGCTGCATGGAAGTATGTGGCATTTGGTTTATGGAACGGCGGCGTGATCATGGTTTCTGCCATTGCAGAACCGTGGACCACTGCTCTGGTGCAGAAACTGCATATTCGCAAAGAGGCTGCCTGGTATCAGGTATTTGCCATGGTCAGAACCTTTCTGCTGGTGTTAGTCGGATACTATTTCGATATTGCACAGGG
>ONWL01000258.1 GCA_900321525.1 uncultured Eubacteriales bacterium | reverse complement strand
AGATGGTGTGGTTCTGATGCCCTCTGTATTTGCAATGACAACTGGCTTACCACCTTCCATTACTGCCACACAAGAGTTTGTTGTACCTAAATCAATACCAATAATCTTTCCCATTTTCTTTTCCTCCTAAATCATACAATCTATGGCGATTTTGCTCGCCGTCAAATAAAACCAATATGCTATATTTGGTAACGGTTCAACAATCACACGATTGATCCGTTCCTGTATCTATGACAACACAATCGGCATCTGCCAGACTGTGGTGTTTGCTAATTGGCAACCTGTACCATGGAATGCCGCACCACAGAACCCTTATAGGTATATCCCTTCTGGAATTCCTGTGCCACTGTATTCTCTCCAAACTCCTCACTTTCCATATGCATCACTGCATTGTGCAGGTTTGGATCAAATTCCTTGCCCACTGCTTCAATCGGTTCTACCCCGATTTCTGTCAGAGTGGTCATGAGCTGCTTATATACACGCTCCATTCCCTCTGCAAAGCCGGTTCCTTTTTCCTCTTCGGAAAGAGCGCCCAACCCTCTCTCAAAATTATCTACAATGGGGAGCATCTTCTCAATGACAGCCTTGGCACCAATCTCATACATGGCTGACTTTTCTTTTTCTGTTCTCTTACGATAATTGTCAAACTCTGCCATGGTGCGCTTGACCTGATCGGTCAGCTGTGCAATCTGCTCATCCTTTTTATCTTTCTTTTCCTTCTTTTTAAAGAAGCTCTTTTTCTCAGTGGAAGAAGCCTGCTCTCCCTCTTCCCCTGCTTCTTCAGAAGTGTCCTGTTCTGCAGTGTCTTCTGCAGATTCACATTTTTCCGCAACTGCCTCTTCCTGTTCTGTATCTACAGATGCTTCTGCTTCTACAGATTCCTCAGCAACTGCTTCCTGCTCTAAAGCCTTCTCTTCGAATTCTGCCACGGTACCTACCGCCTTTCTATCCTATTTTTTTTTATGATAAATCTGGTCTAACTGCTCCTTTAAAGTTTGCAGTGTACCCATGACTTTTTCATAATCCATACGCTTGGGACCTACGATTCCGATGGTACCCTGTAATCCGTCTCCCAGTTCATATCTGGCAGTGACAATACTGCAATCCTGCATCATCTGGTTGGATGTTTCATTGCCGATGTACACCTGAATCCCGGTAGAACCACCGTCCAGACTGTTTAACAGATTCCCCAACTCCTCCTTCTCTTCAAATGCGGAAATCAGCTCTGTGGCAGTACCGCCACTGGTCAACTCCGGGTATTTAAAGATGTTGGTAGCTCCACTGGTATATACCTGAGACTGTCCAGCCTCCGGCTTCATGGCTGTCGCCACAGCATCCATGACTACTTCTACCACTTCACTGTACTCCCCTGCCTGCTCCTTTAATGCAGTGATGATGCCCAGTGTGATCTGCTCTAAAGAAAGACCACTAAGTGCATTATTCAGCAGCAAACTCAGCTGCAATACGGTCTCCGGTGTCAGTTCCACAGAAACTTCCGCCAGCGTATTCTTGATGATATTCCCCTCTGCTACAATCACAATCAGAAGCTTCTGGGATTCCATCAGAGAAAGCTGGATGAATTTCAGCTTGGTCTGGTGCAATGTGGGACCGGAAATCATGGTGACATAGTTGGTATTGGCTGCCAGAATCTTCGCCATCTGCCGAAGCATCAGTTCCACTCTGTCAACCCGCTCTACCATCACTTCCCTCATCTGAGAAAGTTCTTTGTCCTTCTCTTCTAACGCCTGCCCCTGCTCCTCTAACAGTGTGTTCACATACAGGCGGTATCCCTGATCGGTGGGAATCCTTCCGGCTGATGTATGGGGCTGTACGATCAGTCCCATCTCTTCCAGATCTGCCATCTCATTGCGAATGGTGGCAGAACTGAGATGCAAATCTGTGTATTTAGAAATGGTTCGAGAACCGACCGGTTCGCCGGTCTCTAAATAGTTGCGAATGATTGCAGTCAGAATCTTCATCTTCCGACCATCCAGTTCCATCCGGCGCACCTCCATTTCGTCAGATTTGTTAGCACTCGTTTTGATGGAGTGCTAACATCTATTGATAAGATAGCACTTTGCCGAACATAAGTCAACCTTTTTTTCTAAAAAAAGAATAAACAAAATCTATCCTTTTTCGACAAATAAATGGGGTCAGTCGATCTGAATCATAAATTTCATGCCAGACTGGTCATCTGATGGTACAAATGTATACCATTCTGATGGTACAGCGGATTATGTATTAAACAAATCCACATCAACATGGACAACTAAAACATGGAGTGGTTTATCTCATCCAAATGGTGCAAGAACATGGTCAGATGGAAGTAATATTTATCACTCGGGCGGATCATCAAATCAATATGTGTTAAATAAATCCAATTCAACATGGTCTGCTAAAACATGGAGTGGTTATACTGATATTAATGGATATCACATCTGGACGGATGGAGACAACATATATTATTCATATTCATCAAATCAATACGTGTTGAACAAATCTACTTCTACATGGTCTGCTAAAACATGGAGTGGAACATCATCCTTTTATGGTTCATATATTTGGTCTGATGGAGAGAATATATACCGTATCAATTCATCTTCTTCATATATTTTAAATCTTGCTACGAGTACATGGGAAACTAAAACATGGACTGGTGATTTAACATATTTTGATGGCAGACAGATGTGGACTGATGGGGAAAATATATATGCCTCTCAGGATTCAACACA
>ONWL01000298.1 GCA_900321525.1 uncultured Eubacteriales bacterium | reverse complement strand
CACCGGAAGGGTATCCGCAGAGAATTCCCACCAGAAATGCATCGGCTGCGGCATCTGGCAGCCGGAACAGTTTGCGGAAAATCGGTGCCAGCAGAGGGTGCAGCAGGTTACAGGCTCTGGTGCGAATGAGCAGACCGCTTACAATCATGGATGGCAGCAAAACGGGTACAATAGAAGTATACCATATGGTCAATCCGGCAGCCGCATAGAAAGCAGACTGTTTGGGATGCGTCAAAAGCAGACCAAACAGAAGAAGCAGACAGAGTTTGGAAATCCATGCAGTTGTATGTTTCAAAAATCCACCACCTTTTCAGAATATACTGTTTTGTAAGAACTGTTACAGCATATTCTGAAAAGGAGATGGAAATGCCTGTGTGGAGATCGGAAGAATAAAAATTTGGAGAGTGTGAATATGAGAGTACTGGAACAATATGAACCACAGAGGGTGTTGTTTTATTTTGAAGAAATCTGCTCCATTCCTCATGGCAGCGGCAACATGAAGCAGATCAGTCAATATGTGGTAGATTTTGCAAAAGAGCATGGACTGGAAGTACGGCAGGATGAGAGTCTGAATGTGATCATCAAAAAGCCAGCTTCTGCCGGATATGAGAATCGCCCGGTGGTCATGTTACAGGGGCATATGGATATGGTAGAGGCAAAGGAAAACTGGTCAGACCATGATTTTGCCACAGATGGACTGCGTCTTCATGTAGAAGGAGATGAAATCTTTGCACAGGGCACCACATTAGGTGGTGACGATGGCATTGCTGTGGCATATATGCTGGCAATCTTAGAGGACGATACCCTTGCCCATCCGGCATTGGAATGTGTGTTTACCGTAGATGAGGAAGTGGGATTGCTTGGGGCAGCAGACATCGATTTGACAGATTGTCGTGCCTCTTATCTGATCAATCTGGATTCCGAAGATGAGGGGGTGTTTTTAAGTTCCTGTGCAGGAGGCATGCGTGTGGATCTGAAACTGCCCATTCATCCGGTTGCATCAGAAGGTTACTTATATGAAGTTACGTTAAGTGGTCTGTTAGGCGGGCATTCTGGTACAGAGATTCAAAAGGAACATGGCAATGCCAATCTGATTATGGGGCGAATCCTGAAAGATTTACAGTGGAATCTGGATCTGGAATGGGAACTGGTATCCATCGAAGGCGGCAACGCAGACAATGCCATTCCCAGAAGCTGTACGGTACAGTTGTTGTCTGAGGCAGAGGAAGCGGTGATCCATGCTGCTTTTCAGGCGGTGAGCCAGATGATTTTTGCGGAATATCGGGTGGCAGATCCGGATATGCACATTACGGTAAGGGAGCATGGCAGAGCGACTGCAAAGGTACTGACACCAGCAGATCTGAGCAAGTTGTTTTTCCTGCTGACACAGTGTCCAAACGGTGTCCAAAACATGAGCCAGTCTATAGAAGGATTGGTGGAAACATCCCTGAATCTGGGGATTCTGTCTACGGAGGAGGGTGCCATACAGGCAGCGTTTTCCCTGCGCAGTTCTGTGGAGTCCAGAAAATTCGCCCTGTACGACAGGTTGGAGTTTTTAATGGAATATCTGGGCGGTTCCTGCTCTTATTATGGGGATTATCCGGGGTGGGATTACAAAGTGGATTCTAAACTTCGTGACCAGATGATTACAGTCTGGAATGGGATGTTTGAGCATCAGGCAGAAATTCAGGCAATCCATGCAGGTGTAGAGTGCGGATTATTCCTGTATCAGATGCCGGAGTTAGACATGGTATCCATTGGTCCTGATATGAAAGACATTCATACTCCGGCAGAGCGGCTCAGCCTTTCTTCTACAGAACGAGTGTATCGCTATCTGGTAGAATTACTGCAAGTAATTGAATAATTTCGCTGATTAAATTTCATGAAAATCATCCATACTAGAAGAGAAATGCCAATGGAAATATGAGAAAGGAATGGTATGGAGGAGTTTTGGATTGGGCGGGTTCAGGCGAGACAGAAATTGGATTTTGAACAAATTTCTGTTATGGAAGCAGAAGTCACATTGGAAAATGGCGTGACTGGACAGGCTTTTGTGTCCGGTGGCATTTTGGATAGTGCAGATGAGGCAGTGGTAAGAGTCAATGAATGGATTGCACCTGTACTGCAGGGATTGGATGTGCGAAAACAGGGACAGATTGATGATACCATGTTAAAGTTGTGTGAAACAGTGCATCAAGTACACATGGAAATGGGTGAAATGATGG
>ONWL01000307.1 GCA_900321525.1 uncultured Eubacteriales bacterium | reverse complement strand
GATATGGTGATAATCAAAGTGGAAATAACCAGGAATCCACTTCAGAAATATGATTCGATTTATGTAATTTAAAAGTGTATTTGCGATCAAATATTAAGACATGATATAGTTGAAATATACAAGGAGGACTGTTACGCGATTGATATGCTCCCTTTCAGGTAGACAAGCGAAATAATAAAAGCTTGTTTGTCTGGAAGGGAGCATATCACGATTGCAGCAGTCTTCTTTGTATATTTCTACCTGTTGCCGTACATATTAATGTTAAAGAAAAAACTTTAGAAGCATATATCCTTCGATATGGAAACGCTTCGGAATGGAGAACAGGATGGCAAAGCAGGGAAAAGCAAGTTTAAAATTTGAAAATGCACCAGGAATCATTGCGAGTGCATGTGTAGCAGGAGAAAAAGAGGGAGAAGGACCACTAGGAGAGATGATTGATGAAATTATAGTAGATCCAATGGCAGGTAAGAATACATGGGAAGAGGCAGAAAGTGAGCTGCAAAAAAGAGCAGCAGAGCATGCGCTGGAAAAAGCAGGATTGCCGGTTGGCAGAATTCGCTATCTGTTTGCAGGAGATTTGCTGGGACAAAGCATTGCTTCTACTTTTGGACTGATGAAATTTAATGTGCCTTTATTTGGGTTGTATGGTGCATGCTCTACGATGGGAGAATCATTATCCCTAGGCGCATCTTTCGTCAATGCAGGATATGCAGATAATGTAATGTGCGTCACCTCCAGCCATTTTGCAAGTGCAGAAAAACAGTTTCGTTTCCCGTTGGATTATGGGAATCAGCGGCCTTTTGCTGCCACATGGACAGTGACCGGGTCTGGAGCGGTCATATTGTCACAGGATGGGGGCAACGTCTGCATCAAGGGAGTAACCACAGGAAAAATCGTGGATTACGGCATTCGGGATTCCATGAATATGGGAGCGGCTATGGCGCCTGCAGCAGCAGATGTGATCTATCGAAATTTTCTGGACTTTGGAGTGGATGGAAGCTATTACGATCATATTGTAACCGGTGATTTGGGAGAAGTAGGACAACGGGCGCTTTTGGACTTGCTGCAAAAGAAAAATTTTGATATTTCAGAACAGCATTTAGATTGTGGGCTGATGATTTATAATGGAGAAGAACAGGATACCCATGCAGGGGGCAGCGGATGTGGTTGTGCGGCAGTCACATTATGTGCTGCTTTACTGAAAAAGCTAGAGCAGAAAGAATGGAGACGGATTTTATTTGTACCTACAGGTGCCTTGCTGTCTCCTACCAGTTTCAACGAAGGACAAAATATACCAGGAATTGCACATGCGGTTATTATAGAACGAAGATAATAAAAAGAAGGGAATGTTTCTGATTCCCATATAGTCGGTCTGAAATAGTGGGACTTCGTTAAGAGAATGGAGGATTTATATGGAATATGTAAAAGCATTTCTGGTAGGTGGTGTGATCTGTGCTTTGGTACAACTTTTGATGGAAAAGACAAAGCTGATGCCGGGACGAATTATGGTATTGCTGGTGGTAACCGGATGTGTCTTAGGGGCGGTGGGGGTGTATGAACCCTTTGCTAAGTGGGCAGGTGCTGGAGCTACAGTTCCTTTGCTGGGATTTGGAAATGTGCTATGGAAAGGAATGAAAGAAGCCATTGACGAAAGTGGATTTCTGGGATTATTCAAAGGAGGGTTTACTGCCGGTGCAGTGGGAATTTCCAGTGCGTTGATTTTTGGATATCTGGCGTCACTCATTTTTTCGCCGAAAATGAAACGATAAAGATATGTTTGTTTATCCGACAGATTCTTTGTTTGGAACAGCAAGTGGGGCTTTGTCGCTGTACAACTGGATTGTGATGCAGCATCTGTGCCCCTACATATGATTTTTAGGCAATACATGCGTAATCCTGTGTCTCTGCATCAATCCAACAATTTTAAAAAAGTTGTTGACAAGAGGGAAAAAACGTGGTATAAATAAGAACGTTGCTGCAAAACAGTAGCAGGCATGTACGGATTCGACATCAGTTTGAAAAAGTCAAAAAAAAGTTAAAAAAACTTGAAAAAAGTGCTTGACAAATCTTGAAAGCGTGTTATAATGAATAAGCTGACTGAGAGCGAGAGCTTAAAGAAAGCACAAAGAACCTTGACAACTGAACAGTATAACCAACCTCGAAAATTCTTAAAAC
>ONWL01000259.1 GCA_900321525.1 uncultured Eubacteriales bacterium | reverse complement strand
TCTACATGAATGAGGATCTGTGGATTGTACGCCTTGACCAATTTTGCCGCCTCCGCAATAGGCTCCACTGCCCCAATCTCATTGTTCACATACATAAGAGACACCAAAATGGTTTCTTCACACAATGCCTCCTGCAATTCCTCCAGTGAAATGTGACCTTCTCTGTCTACAGATAAACAGGTGACAACAAAACCTTGTTCCTGTAAAAACTTCAAAGGACCGCTGACGCTGGCATGCTCAATCTGTGTGGTAATGATGTGATTACCCCTGCGCTTTGCAGCAAATGCACTTCCCATCAGTGCCATATTGTTGGATTCGGTTCCACCGGATGTAAAGATAATTTCCTTCCGGTCTACCTTTAACGTATCTGCGATCTGCTGGGCTGCCCTGGTCACATATTCCTCTGCTGCCATTCCTCGGCTATGTAAAGAAGAAGGATTTCCATACTGATCGTCCATTGTCTCAATCATTAACTGCTGCACCTGTGGAAAGACACGGGTGGTGGCTGAATTGTCCAAATATGCTTCCATCTCTTACTCCAATCCTACTGTACTCTCTATCTCTAACTGCAGCATCAAGGCTGCGATCATCGCCATCCCTGCGGTTTCTGTCCGCAAAATCCGTTTTCCCAGCGAAATGGTTTTGCCTCCCCGGGCAAGTGCCTGGTCTATTTCCTGTGGGGCAAATCCCCCTTCGGGTCCAATGAAGATGCCGATGTCCATGCCGGGTTTCACCAATGAAAAGGCTTCTTTTGTAGCCGCCATTCCCTCCGCACACTCGTAAGGCACCAGCATCAGATCCATTTGTCTTCCGTAATCCAGTGCTTCTTCGTACTCCATGGGTCTATGAATTTCTGGAATCAGACTGCGCTTAGACTGCTTGGCAGCACTTTCTGCAATCCCCTCCCAGCGTTTACATTTGGCAGGTATCTTTTTGGCATCCAGCTTTGCCACACAATGCTGCATCTGCACTGGAATGATCTCTGACACTCCTAGTTCCACAGCCTTCTGGATGATCCACTCCAGCTTATCAGACTTGGGTACCCCCTGAAACAGATGAATCCGGGCAGGCAGTTCCCTGCCCTCCCGGTCAACTTCCAGCACTCTGGCGACTATCTGCTCTGGGGTCACAGATGTAATCTGGCAGGTATAATCTGCATCATGCAGACAACTGACCAGAATCTGTTCTCCTTCTTTCATTCGCAATACCGTTCGGATGTGATTCACATCCGCTCCGGTGATACAGATCACATCTTCTGCGGGCGATTCCTTTATAAAAAAGTGATGCATGACACACCTCGTTTATTTTTTTAGACAATTATCTCATTTCTTTCTTGCCACGATAGAAACCCATTCCCCCTGGGTCACAGTTTCTATGACTTCCAGTTCTGTATTCCGGGCAAACGCGGCCTGCACATCTGCTTCCCGGATATTGATGATACCGGAAGTGATGAAAATGCCGCCCTTTTTCAGATGTGGTGCCACTTCTCCCTGTAATGGAATGATCACATCTGCCAGAATATTGGCCACCACCACATCATACTTTTCATATCCCACCCCATCTTTGACCTTCCGGTCGTCGATCAGATTGCCGATCATGATCCGGAACTGTTCCGGTGCCAGGTCATTGACCTGTGCATTCTCTGCCGCGGCATGGATGGCATTTTCATCTAAGTCTGTGCCTACCACTTCCGCTGCTCCTAACTTCAATGCGGTGATTCCCAAGATTCCGCTGCCGGTTCCCACATCCAATACATGGTCACCCTTTTTCATATATTTCAAAAGACCATGAATGCACAGTTGTGTGGTTTCATGCTGACCGGTTCCAAATGCAGTCCCCGGATCGATCTGAATGAGCAGCTTGTCTGCATGCTCCGGTGGAATCTCTTCCCATGTAGGCTTGATGAGAATATCATCCACCACAAAAGGCTTGAAATATTGCTTCCAGTTGTTGATCCAGTCCTTATCTTCTGTCTCACTGGCCTCAATCTCACAACTGCCGCAATCTATCTCCTGCTTCAGCCGCTCCAGACTGGTCATGACCTGATGGAGTGTCTCCGGCACATCATAGGTATCATCCAGATAAAAGCTGACCTTTGCTTTTCCCTCGTCCGGCGGCAGTTCCGGCAAAATATCAATGAACATGCCCTTGGTCTCTTCTTCCGTCAAAGGGATATTGTCCTCAATTTCAATTCCTTCTATACCAATCAGTTGAAACAGACTGCTGACGATATCCACTGCCTCAGTGGTGGTATGCACTGTAAATTTCTTCCATTTCATGATTCTCTTTCTCCTACTCTATTTCTGCTGACCATCCAGTCAATCTTTCCCAAAAACATCAGGATTCTTCCAGTAAAATACCCGTTTGCAAATCAAACAAATATCCCTTGCCATCAATGGCACATCGTCCGGTCATCAGCTCGCCGCTTTTCTGTACATAATAGGTGTGTCCTTCCCATTCTCCAAAACCATCTATGATCCGGTAATCTGCACCTGTCAGCGTCTTACAATCTTCATCCCCAGTGACTCCCATCTGTAATCTGCCTTCACTGTCTGCATAAAAATTGCCATCCAAAGTCTCAATAAAGCCAAACTTGACACGACCATCCTCATTGATGTAATACATACTGTCACCATAAGACACCATACCCCGTTCCAGATTTCTGCCTGTTACCAACAGGTCAATGGAAATGCCGGACTGCTGCCCTTCCTC
>ONWL01000260.1 GCA_900321525.1 uncultured Eubacteriales bacterium | reverse complement strand
CCTTTCCTTTTCATCCATTTTAGGTGTTTGCGAAACTATGATACCGAACGCCTTTCATCAAAATTTTTATTTGAAAAACACGTTCTCACTTCGGTTTCATGCAACGGTACTAATATTTTTTATCGCTTGAAGCTCAAAAAATAAAGTACCGGCATTCCACAGAGTTTTTCAAATGAAAAAATTTCTGATGTGCAGGCTGTTTTATGATGTATTACAGAGTTTCGCAATTGCCTTTTCATCCATTTTAAGTGTTTGCGAAACGCCCAAAAGCATATGCAAGATCGGATGCCAGGGGAGGCAGACATGTTGCGTACGCAGGCATTCTTCTGCAAAGTAGATGGAGTTTCGCGATCACCACTCAGCTTTTCCGTGGTACAAACACATCTGCCACAATGGTGCCTTCCTCTTCATTGCTCTCTACAAAGACGGTATAGCTTTCTTCTGCCAGTTCCGTCTCCTGCTCAAATGCCTCCACATGGATCTTATCATAGGCGATCTTCAGGCTCTGCTCCGGCCCCATATACCGGCAGTACATGGCATCCGGCACACGGATGACCGATTCCATCTGATAGGGGTATTCCACGCCATGGATAAAGTTGTCACACTGAAGCAGAAAGAAAATCTCCATATCCAGCTCCTGGTTGTCATTGACAAAGGTACGGCTGTACTGGATCAATGGCCCGATCTGTCTGGCACCATGGGTACGGATATAGGACTGCATCTGCTCTACTGTTGTGTTTAGGTTAAAATTTTCATCAGACAGCAAAATTTTATTCTTCAGTACATTCGTTAATTTTAATGTTTTTCCTGTATGATAGTTTAGTTTTTTCATTTGAACTTTTCCTCCGCTCCCTTTTTATAAATTCAAAAGTGATTTTTCATTCATTTCCCTTTTGAAAGGATCTATCATGGAATCAAACATTGTATGATTCCCGTAAAGTAAATTTTTTCCATTTTATCAATTTTATTCCACCCATTGATATCTCTGGTTCATATATACCACAGAAACTTTGCTTCCATAAAATATTCTAGTTTTCATTTTTCGCAATACAACTATTTCTTTTTTATTTTAATCTATTGGTTATTTTCAATGTTTTTCATTGATTTCACTTTTCGGATCAATCGTCAGGATTTTGAACATGTACAAAACAATCAGGCATTGTATGAGCATTCCCATCACACACAAAGCCATTTCATGAACAAAATGTATCTTGATCAAAACTTCTATCATCACCACACAGATCACACCGCCTATTAGAAAACCGATGCGTTTTCCAGATATCACATAAGACATACTTTGTTTCATTTCTTTTTTGAGATACCAAATCAGTACCATGCTTGTAATGCCCACACACAACATAAAACCGATCATTTGCCCCATCTGCATTGGACATAAGACAAAAAGAAGTATGGTACATATATAGCACAATGATGCCGCCCATCACTTCTGCATCTTTTCGAAACTGCTGTTGAAGCAAGTCCCGCTCTCCATTTTTCCCATATTGATGCAGCACTCTGGTGCATTCAAATATGCCCCAGAAGACAACCAGCGATGTATACATGATCTTGGGTGACACTGTCAAAAACAGAATGCGCCACATATGCAATCCATATTCTGCAAAAAAGACACATGAGAACAGAAAGATCCCTGTAGATCGATACGTCTCCGTGTACTGTTCCACTCGAACATAAGACCAAAGATAAAACAAAGCCAGGTAACTGCATAATGTAAAAACCGTCAGATGAACGCCTATCCCCACACGATTTATGACTGAAACATGTGCCTGTAAATCAATATTGCAGATCACAAAATAAACAATTTGACTTAAAAAAACAAGGTGTACCACCCATTCTCTATCATTTTTTTCCTGCATTTTTAAGACCATCCTTCTTATCTCAAAAAGTGTGACATCAGGCATAAAATGACTGCTCGATCTTTTTATGCCTGACATCATTAATCTTTTGTAAAGACAGATATTTTACTTATACACTGTTTTTCCCCTACATCTTTAGCCATTTCTTTACCTACGCCAAACAAATATCATATATACAACTGTGAAAAATGATGCGATCACGCCACTCACAATTGCTTGTAATACAATTGGCTCATGATTTAAACAAAAGTGATTCATTATAATCAAAACAAATATCATAACTATAAACAGCAATACACCAATCTCTATCTTATTCTTTCTTTTCATATCTGTTAGAACCTTCTATGCAATATTCACTGTTCTGCTTGATACAATAGGAATGTCTATTTTTACGCTTATACTAGAATTTATACTTCCACGTGATATTGACCCACCTATTATCCATCCAATTGCTGCTCCAAGTGCAGCTCCAACTACAGAACCTACTGTTCTTCCAATTTTACCACCAATCCATCCACCTACTGAAACACCAATGTACGTACAAACAATACTTACAACCGCTGATAAAGTAGCTGTAATACAGTCTCTCAAAAACTCTTTTGACATTACAACTGTAACTGTACCGCCTCCTTCCACATATGTCATCTCATCCTCGCTCATCACAGCATAGCTGCTTGGCATTACCAACGTTCCATCATAGCACATCTCCATAATCGTGCCCTCCTTATGTAAATTTTTTTGTTTCATCCGTTTGCAACCGGATGAACTCTATATGTTAATCATGATAAACACCTTGTTTGAAACTTGCA
>ONWL01000266.1 GCA_900321525.1 uncultured Eubacteriales bacterium | reverse complement strand
ATGTGAAACCGGCCACCACCCATCCCCTTGCCACAGAAGAGATCGGCGGGCTGATTGAGTTCATCCAGACATTGATCGCCAAAGGATATGCCTATGAAAAGAACGGCACAGTATATTACCGTACCAGAAAGTTTAAGGAATATGGGAAACTGTCCCATAAAAATCTAGATGACCTGCAGTCCGGCAATCGTTCCCTGTTGGTCAGCGGCGCAGAAGAGAAAGAAGATTCTCTGGATTTTGTGCTGTGGAAACCTAAGAAGGAAGGGGAACCATACTGGGTATCTCCCTGGAGCGAGGGCCGTCCGGGATGGCACATTGAGTGCTCTGAAATGTCCAAAAAATATCTGGGAGAGCAGATCGACATTCATGCAGGAGGCGAGGACTTGATCTTTCCACACCATGAGAACGAGATTGCCCAGAGCGAGGCGGCCAATGGCGTGGAATTTTCCAAATATTGGATGCACAATGCCTTCCTGACCATTGACAAAGTGAAGATGTCAAAATCTCTTGGGAACTTTTTTACTGTCCGTGACATTGCAGAGAAGTATGATTTGCAGGTGTTGCGTTTCTTTATGCTGAGTGTACATTATAGAAGTCCCCTGAATTTCAGCCAGGAACTGATGGAAGCTGCCAAAAACGGACTGGATCGTATCGTGACAGCAGCAGAGCGCCTGAAAGAATTCACAGCAGGGGAAAAAGAAAGCGTAGCAGAAGCAGAGCAGGTTGTATTGACACAGGCAGCTGCTTATATGCAGAAATTTGAAAGTTCTATGGAAGATGATTTCAACACAGCAGATGCCATTACAGCCATTTTTGAACTGGTGAAACTGGCAAACACTGCTGTGACAGAAGAGAGCACTCATGCACTTGCAGCAGTATTGTATGCACAGCTTAAGCAGATGGCAGACATCATGGGCATTATCATCGAGAAGAAAGCAGAGATCTTAGATTCTGAAATCGAGGCGCTCATCGAGGAACGTCAGGCTGCCAGAAAAGCAAAGAACTTCGCCAGAGCAGATGAAATCAGACAGCAGTTGGCAGATATGGGTATTTTGTTAGAGGATACCAGACAGGGCGTGAAGTGGAAGAGAGCGTAACCCATGCGCAATATACAAATGGTAACTGTGAAACAAATATGTAAGATGCACCTCTGTATTTACATTGATGGAAGATTAACAAGGATGCGTTTCACAATCACCTGTAAATGAATGGAACAATATGGAGAACGATGCGATATGGAAGGCAAAGAAATGAATCTGTTTACGGATATTCTGGATGGACTGCAGTTACAGGCACAGCAAAAGCAGGAATATTCCCCGCTGGTGCTGGCCTATATCGGAGATGGGTTTTATGAACTGGCGATCCGTACCAGAGTGATCAGCTATGGCAATGCTTCTGTGGATGTGCTGAACCGAAAGGCCACATTCTGGGCTAAGGCGGCCACACAGGGGCAGATGGCAAAACTGTTGGTAGAACAGGTGCTGACAGAGGATGAAATCTGGATTTTAAAGAGAGGGCGCAATGCCCATCCTGCCAGCACTGCAAGACGGGCATCTATTGCAGAGTATCATATGGCCACTGGTTTTGAGTCGTTGATCGGATGGCTGTATGTCCATGGCCAGGCAGAGCGTGCATTGGAACTGATTCGTCAGGGCATGGCACTGGTAGAGGAAGCACAGAAGAATTAATTCGTAATAGGATGGGATAGATTGACAGTCTAGGAAGGATACAGAGAAAAAGGCTGTCAGAATGGAGAAACAGAAAAAATTATGGAAAAGCAACGAGAAGAAAGCACAGAGTCTCTGGTGATCAGTGGTAGAAATGCGGTAGTAGAAGCCTTTCGTTCCGGCAAGACCATTGACAAGCTGTTTGTATTAGACGGCTGCAAGGATGGTCCGGTGCAGACCATCATCAGGGAAGCCAGAAAGCAAAATACCATCATCCAGTTTATTTCCAAAGAACGTCTCAGCCAGCTGGCACAGACGGGCAATCATCAGGGGGTAGTGGCATATGCCTCTGCCTATGAATATGCCACTGTGGAAAGCATGCTGGAAGCAGCCAGAGCCAAAGGGGAGGCACCATTCCTCATTCTCTTAGACGGAATCGAAGATCCCCACAATCTGGGTGCCATCATCCGTACTGCCAATCAGGCAGGTGCCCATGGGGTAATCATTCCAAAACGGAGAGCAGTGGGACTGACTGCTACGGTGGCGAAGACCAGTGCGGGTGCACTGAACTATACCCCGGTAGCAAAGGTCACCAATCTGGGTGCCACCATTGACGAACTGAAAGAACAGGGGATGTGGTTTGCCTGTGCGGATATGGATGGAGAGATCATGTACCGCAGCAACCTGACAGGTCCTATGGGATTGGTCATTGGAAATGAAGGAGAAGGGGTCAGCCGACTGGTAAAGGAAAAGTGCGACATCACCGTGTCCATTCCTATGGTGGGACAGATTGATTCCCTGAATGCTTCTGTGGCGGCCGGTATTCTGGCATATGAGATTGTCAGACAGCGGTGGGAGAAGAAATAGTTTTGAAAACGCTTGCACATTCTTTTGTTGCAAAAAAATCTTGAAATTAT
>ONWL01000261.1 GCA_900321525.1 uncultured Eubacteriales bacterium | reverse complement strand
AGGATTAGCCAAGTGCCCGAAAACCCAGTAAAATCAAGGATTCCCGCAATGATTTCAAGAAGTCATCTGCTAACGGAAACGCCGTTTTGCTAACGCGAAGCCATATTCGGGATGTCATACGCTGCTACGTTGCCATCTCTGATGACGCCGCAACCGAGCATTTTTACTGTTTCTGCAAACGCGAGGACGAAAAGAAGTACCTTGCCTGGTTCCAGGCGCTAGCAAGAAGGTTTTAACGGAAATACAGAGCCTCGCCACAGGTTGCTGCGGTCTGCATGCCTTGCCTACGATCTCGACCACCACGCGATATAGCAGTAAAAAGCAGCTGATAGGTTATTCTGCTGCTGCTCTAAGACTATCCCGGTCATGCAGCACCTTATACTCTCTGGGTGTCATGCCCTCTTTTTTCTTGAAGACTCGTATGAAATGGCTCTGAGAACTGAAGGTAAGAATTTCGCTGATCTGGGAAGCGGAGTATTCCGAATAGAGCAGCATGTTCTTTGCCGTGTCAATCCGTCGGTTCAAGACATATTCAGAGACAGGGACCCCGGTTTCTTTTTTGAGGCTCTCCATTCCTGTTCCAGTGCACAGCAGTTTTCATGCATCTTCTTCACATCTGCCAGATCCGCTTCCAGCGTTTGTTCATAATTCTGAATCATCTGTACTGTCTGTTCATATAAGGCATCTCCAATCTGTTTCACCTCTGTCTTTGTAAAACCATGTTGTAACAGACGTTTCAACCGTTCTTTGACCGTAAAATCAAAGCAGCTGAACACAATCTCAAATTCAATCTTATCATGAGCAGACAAATCTGCCTGCAGCTGGTTTTTATAGTAAGAAATCAGCTTTCTGGTCAACCCGCCATCCACTTTCACCGGAATCAAGGTCTCAAAGGCATAATCCACTGCAATATATGGTTTGTTGCCCACTGCATACATCAGATCTGCCACTACCCGCCGATATCCCAGTGGCTGTAAGCCCTTATTCCAGGAAGAATGGGTGATGATTTCCCGATACAAAGAATAGGACAACGGCGGTGGATTTTCTCCAATCATTTCCACAGGATTCCAAAATGCCATGTCAGAGAGCATCATAGGTTTGTGGTTATGGATGTTATAGGTCAGACCGTACTTTGCCTTTACCAGTTCCTTTCGTCCGTCAAATGCATGGTCAGACTCCGGTGTATTCCGCATATTCCGTCTGCTTGCGGCAAGTGGACGAACCTGAAAGATGACCACCTGATGATTCTCACAAACCGCAAACTCTATGTCCAACCGGTCATCTGCATAAATGTCCTGAATTTCCCGCACTGCCACAATCAGTGCCTTCCACTGGGACGGCAACAATCTTTCATTCACATTTCTGGCAATCCAAAGCTGCTGCCCGTCTGTGCCACTGGTCACCGATTCCGTGGAACCAGACGAATCATAGGTAATCATATAATAGGGGCGGTCTTCTTTCATATCTCTTGTAAACAGCACCCCACTGACCGCTACTCCTGTGGTCTGCCGCTGAAGCAATACCTGCTCTGCCTTATAGTCCAAAATATCTGCCGCATAAGACAACGCCACTTTACGGATGGCTTCTGCTGTTTGTGTGGCATCGCCGGAATCAATGTACAACAGGCTTTCAAAATGACCTGCATTAGATGACAGATAGCCATCTTCTCCTTTACAGGAGGAACGCACCACAATCAGATTCCCGCCAAAGGTTTCCGCAATTGACTGACAAAGACCTGCTTCATCTGCTTCCAGTTGCGCCTGTGTGACCACCATGAGTTGTTCTATCACAGAACATGTCACTTGTTCCTTTAAAAACTGTAATGTCTCTGCTTTCGTTCCCATCACTGGCACTGTCGACTGTGTGATTGCCTCTTTCATACACGCTCCTTTTTCATTCCAGTCTGTCATCCGTTACACTGCCATCTCCATGAATGTCTATTTCCTCACCCAGATAGGCAGGCCGTTTATGACCAAGAACATAAAAAATATCCTTTGCTCTTGCCAGTATCTCTCTGCATTCCCGCACCTGCTGTCCTCCATACTGTCTAGGATCCGAACCCACTCCATAAGCAGTCATACCCAGCTGCTCTGCCACGTACAAAGCCCTGTACAGATGATACTGCTGGGTCACCACCACCATACTGCTGACTCCAAACACCTCTCTGGCACGATACATACTTTCATAGGTAGAAAATCCTGCATGATCCATGAAAATATCTTCTCCCGGCACCCCTGCGGCCATCAGATACGCTTTCATCACATTCACTTCGTCATACTCACTTCGTCCATGATCTCCACTGACTAACACCCTCTCTGCCACACCTGCCTGATACAGTGCAAGCCCCTCTTCTAACCGGTCATGCAACATTGGACTGGGTACCCCATCCCATACCCCTGCCCCTAAAATCAAAATACAGTCCGGCTCCAGTGTCCCCTCCTGTACAGCGGTCACTGCCTCTGCCTCCGTCAGGATGTGTGCGCCGCCTTTCTGTTTCACATAAGCATTGATTCCAAACAGACACCCTGCGCTGACCAGACACAGGCCGCACAGGATTCCTATCCCGAATCTAATTTTCCTTCCTCTGGTTCCCTTCATTTCCCGTTATACTCCTTTTATATACTGTTTCTATTCAGGCAATTGCGAAATTCTTTGATTTGACTAAAAA
>ONWL01000262.1 GCA_900321525.1 uncultured Eubacteriales bacterium | reverse complement strand
GTACATCCACTGATCCATGACAATGAGCCGTCCGTCCATCTTGCCAAGGTGTGCCACAGAATCCTCTGTCAGCACCGCAAAGCCAAAAGAGTTGATCAACTCTGGCAGACCATGGTGGATTTCCGGGTCAATGTGATAAGGCCGT
This sequence comes from uncultured Eubacteriales bacterium, assembly GCA_900321525.1. GTDB lineage: Bacteria > Bacillota > Clostridia > Lachnospirales > Lachnospiraceae > UBA2942. The sequence goes on along the minus strand of ONWL01000262.1, from coordinate 2,519 downwards.
CCTGCAAGGACGATGCCCCGCTTGCCGGTTTCTTTCATAAACTGTAAGGTTTCCTCACCTTTTTTACGCAGATCATCTCTGGAAGCAATCAGCTCTGTCCATGCGGCATGTGCAGCAGCACGAACTTCCTTTGCCGAAATGTTGAAAGCTTTTGTAAATTCCTCTACCAAGCGCTTGGTGGCTACCGCTTCGTCTGTCAATGCCAGGAACGGGTTCATGAAATTCACCTGCTTCAGTTTCAGTTCTTCCACATTGTTCTTGATGTTTTCCGGATAAGAGGTGACGATGGGGCAGTTGTAATGGTTCTGCGCACTTTCGGATTCATTTCTCTCATACGGAATACATGGATAGAAGATGAACTTGATGCCGTTACGGATCAGCCATGTAATATGACCGTGGCTGATTTTGGCAGGGTAGCACTCGGATTCACTTGGGATAGATTCGATGCCCAGTTCATAAATCTTGCGGGTAGAATCCGGGGAGAGTACCACCCGGAATTTCAGCATGCGGAAGAAGGTTGCCCAGTAGGGGAAGTTCTCGTACATATTCAATACACGTGGAATTCCCACTGTACCACGAATGGCCTCTTCCTCAGACAGTGGTTCATAGTCGAAAACTCTGTGGTATTTATAGTCAAACAAGTTTGGCAGATGTTCCTGATTTTGGGAATTGCCAAGTGCTTTTTCGCAGCGGTTTCCGGTAATAAAACGTCTACCACCACTGAAATTGTTGATGGTTAGCAGACAGTTGTTGGTACAGCCTTTGCAACGGGTCAGGGTAGTTTTATAAGTCAGAGCCACGATGTCATTGATGCCAAGCATGGTGGTCTGTTTCCCTTCGTACCGTTCACGGGCAATCAGGGCCGCACCAAAGGCACCCATGATACCGGAAATGTCCGGACGGACTGCTTCACAGCCGGATATCAGTTCAAAACTGCGCAAAACTGCATTGTTGTAGAAGGTACCGCCCTGTACCACCACATGTTCGCCCAGATCTTTGGCATCTGTCAGTTTAATGACCTTAAACAGGGCATTTTTGATGACAGAATATGCCAGACCGGCAGAGATATCCTCTACGGTTGCGCCTTCCTTTTGTGCCTGCTTGACGTTGGAATTCATAAATACGGTACAGCGAGTTCCTAAGTCGATGGGGTTCTTGGCAAACAATGCCGCCTGGGCAAAGTCTACGATGCTGTAGTTCAGAGATTTTGCAAATGTCTCAATAAAGGAACCACAACCGGAGGAACATGCCTCATTTAACTGGACGCTGTCAACAGTCTGGTTTTTGATGCGAATACATTTCATATCCTGACCGCCGATGTCTAAGATACAGTCTACATCCGGCTGGAAAAAAGCAGCCGCTTTGTAGTGAGCAATGGTCTCCACTTCACCCTCGTCTAACATCAACGCAGATTTGATCAGTGCCTCCCCGTAACCAGTGGAGCAGGAGTACACGATTTTGGCATCCTTTGGCAACTGTTCATAAATCTGGCGTAAGGCAGTCACAGTGGTAGACAGAGGACTACCATTGTTATTATTATAGAAAGAATACAGTAAGGTGCCGTCTTCTCCTACTAGTGCCACTTTCGTAGTGGTAGAACCGGCATCGATGCCCAGGTAGCAGTTACCGTGATAGGAAGCCAGGTCACCTTTTTTCACAGTATGCTGGTTGTGGCGTGCCTCAAATGCCTCAAAAGCGGCCTGATCGGCAAACAATGGCTCAAGGCGCTTGACCTCGAATTCCATGGCAATGCCTTCTTTCAGCTGACGGTGTAGATCTTCGATGGAAATCTGGACTTCCGGTTTGCTGTTCATAGCAGCACCGATGGCAGCAAACAGATGGGAATGATCCGGTGCGATGATGGCATCACCGGTCAGACCCAGTGTATCAATGAAACGGGCACGCAGCTGATCCAGGAAATGGAGAGGACCACCGAGGAATGCTACATTTCCACGGATGGGCTTGCCGCAGGCCAGTCCGGAGATAGTCTGGTTTACCACTGCCTGAAAAATGGAAGCAGCCAGATCCTCTCTGGTGGCTCCTTCATTGATCAGCGGCTGGATATCTGTTTTGGCAAATACACCACACCGGGCTGCGATGGGATAAATGGCTTTGTAATTTTTTGCATATTCATTCAGACCAGAGGCGTCTGTCTGTAGCAGAGAAGCCATCTGGTCAATAAAGGAACCGGTACCACCGGCGCAGATGCCATTCATACGCTGGTCGATGCCGCCGGTAAAATAAATGATCTTGGCATCTTCACCGCCAAGCTCGATTGCCACATCTGTATGAGGGGCATAATCCTGTAAAGAGGTGGCAACAGATACTACTTCCTGCACAAAAGGCACTTTCAAATGCTGAGATAATGTCAGTCCACCAGAGCCGGTAATGGCAGGGGACAGAATCATAGGACCCAGTGCCTCATATGCTCTGCGCAACAGTTCTGCCAGAGTTTCCTGAATATTTGCATAATGTCTCTCGTAATCGGAAAAGAGTATATCGTTGTTCTGGTTGAGAAT
>ONWL01000264.1 GCA_900321525.1 uncultured Eubacteriales bacterium | reverse complement strand
GACGATGCGTTCAAACCCATCGAGGCGATGATCAATAGTATGACGCCTGCTGAGCGTGCGAACCCGAGTCTGCTGAACGGAAGTCGCAAAGCCCGTATCGCCAAAGGCGCAGGTGTAGACATTGGAGAGGTGAACCGCATGGTGAAGCAGTTTGAGCAGATGCGTAAGATGGTGAAGCAGATGCCTGGCATGATGGGCGGTAAAAAAGGCAAAAGAGGAAGATTTTCCCTTCCTTTTTAGCATAGATGTAACAGATGAAGCCACAGCGTGATCGAAAAAGGAACATTGCGCTTGGCTTGGAATCGTTACCACATTTATATTATATTATTATATTAATTTATTGTATGGAGGAACATTACAATGGCTGTTAAGATGAGATTAAAGAGAATGGGACAGAAGAAGGCACCTTTCTACAGAGTAGTAGTTGCAGATGCAAGATCTCCAAGAGATGGTAGATTCATTGAGGAGATTGGTTACTATGACCCAACAAAGGAGCCAAGTGTGATCAAGTTTGATGAAGAGTCCGCTAAGAAATGGTTAAACAACGGCGCACAGCCAACTGAGACTGTTGCAAAGTTATTAAAGATCGCAGGCATTGAGAAGTAATTCCGAAGGAATCTTTTGTGGTTGTGACAGAAGAAGAAACAGAGAATGGGATCGTTGTTTCTTTGAAGGTAGCACCTTCTGATATGGGGAAGGTAATTGGTAAGCAGGGCAGAATTGCAAGAGCAATCCGTTCTGTTGTGAAGGCTGCCGCAACCAGAGAAGACAAGAAGGTAATTGTGGAAATAGAGTAACTGCCGGAAAATCAGACAGTTACCAACGAGCAAAGCAGACAGGCCGCTGTAACAGAAGACTACAGCGGTCTTTTCTTCATAAAAAGGGTGCGGTAAACGCACCAGATGAGGGCAGAGATTCAATATGGAAGAATTATTGCGTGTGGGTGTGGTGACGACCACACATGGTGTGCGTGGAGAGGTGAAGGTATTTCCTACCACTGATGACCCGACCCGATTTGAAGAGTTGGACGAAGTGATTTTAGATAATGGAAAGGTACAGCAGATCCTGCACATCACAGGAGTGAAGTATTTTAAAAACCAGGTGATTTTGAAATTTAAGGGATTGGACAATCTGAATGATGTAGAGAATTTTCGTCAAAGTGAATTATACATCCACAGAGAGGATGCTGTGCCTTGCGAGGAAGATGAAAATTACATTGCCGATCTGCTGGATATGAAAGTGGTGACGGAAGAGGGAACTGTGCTGGGTACGCTGGTGCAGGTATATGAGACTGGTGCCAATGATGTGTATATTGTAAAAAATGAAACAGGAAAAGAATATATGATTCCGGCCATCAAAGATTGCATACTGGATGTGGATTTGGAGGCGAACCGCATGACCATTCATGTGATGCCGGGATTGCTGGATCTGTGATGGGAATTCCTTTGATGAAAAGGTGCATTCCACAGTGAAGCAATCAGAATTGGTAAGAAAACAGGATAGAGGTTTGGTATGGATTTTTATGTATTCACGTTGTTTCCGGAGATGATCACCCAGGGGCTTGGCACCAGTATTTTGGGGCGTGCTATGGAGAAGAAGTTGATTTCTCTGGAAGCCATTAATATTCGGGATTATTCCACTAACAAACATCATAAAGTAGATGATTATCCGTATGGCGGTGGTGCAGGTATGGTCATGGAACCGCAGCCGGTGTATGATGCGTGCAAAGCATTGGAGACGAAGATCGGGCATAAACCCAGAGTGATTTATCTGACGCCCCAGGGTAGGGTGTTTAATCAGAAAGTAGCAGAGGAACTGGCTGCAGAGGAAGAACTGGTCTTTTTGTGCGGACATTATGAGGGAATTGACGAGCGGGCTCTGGAATTGGTGGTGACAGATCAGATTTCAGCAGGAGATTATGTGCTGACAGGTGGAGAACTGCCTGCTATGATGATGATTGACTGTATTTCCAGACTGGTGCCAGGTGTATTAAACAATCAACTGTCTGCGGATATTGAGTCTTTTCATGATAATCTGTTGGAATATCCCCAATATACCCGTCCGGAGGAATTCATGGGCAAACGAGTGCCGGATGTATTGCTGTCCGGACATCATGCCAATATCGAAACGTGGCGCAGACAACAGTCCATTGCCCGTACTTTGCGATGGCGTCCGGATCTTTTGGAAGATGCGGTGCTTTCTAAAAAGGAGAAACAGTATCTGGAACAATTGCGCAAAGAAATGCAAAAAAATGGTTGACAGAAGGAAATAAATGTGGTATCATACATCATGTTGTGAATGATACATGGATTCACAACAGATCAGAGATAGAAAAGAAAGCAGAGTATCCACTCTCACCTTAGCGCAGAAGGCGACTTGGGTTTATACTTGAAAGAGTTTTTTTGGGTGGATAGTGCATACTGTCCGCCTTTTTTGTAATAGAAGGCAGGAAGCTTTTCTGTACTGTAATTTGTATTAAGTACCAGAAAATAAACGATGGGGGTGCACAGTTATTAGCGAGTTAATGATTAACGAGCAGATTCGTGACAAGGAAGTCCGGGTTGTAAGTGAAAGCGGAGAACAGTTAGGGATCATGTCTTCTAAGGAAGCGATGAAGCTTGCCAGAGAAGCAGAGTTGGATTTGGTGAAGATTGCTCCAAATGCAAAGCCACCAGTGTGCAAGATTATCGATTACGGAAAATACCGTTATGAGATGGCCAGAAAAGAAAAAGAAGCAAGAAAGAAGCAGAAGGTCGTCGAGGTGAAGGAGATTCGTTTGTCACCGAATATTGATACAAACGACATCAATACTAAGATGAACAACGCACGCAAGTTCCTGGGAAAGGGTGACAAAGTGAAAGTTACATTACGTTTCCGTGGGCGTGAGATGAGCCATATGGCAGAGTTCAGATATATTTTGGATGATTTCTTCGAAGGCCTGAAGGAGATTGCGGTGGTAGATAAGCCGGCTAAGCTTGAGGGTAAGAGTTTGAGCTTGATTTTATCTCCGAAGCGTTAGTATCATAAATGGTGGCTGCGAAGATACTGAGCAGTTGCCGTACATTATTTTAATCAATCAGGAGGAAATGACAATGCCAAAGTTAAAGACAAAGAGCGCAGCAGCAAAGCGTTTTAAGAAAACCGGTACTGGTAAGTTAAAGAGAATGAAAGCTTTTAAGAGCCATATCTTAACAAAGAAGTCTGCTAAAACAAAGAGAAATCTGAGAAAGGCAGCTATCGTAGATTCTGCAAACGAGAAG
>ONWL01000268.1 GCA_900321525.1 uncultured Eubacteriales bacterium | reverse complement strand
TAAGGTATGGCATGAACTGGCCTTTGGTCTGGAAAGCCTTGGATGTGACAATGGGACTATCCAGCTCCGTGTGGCAGAGATGGCCAGTTATTTTGGCATTCATCAGTGGTTTTATAAAAATGTATCCGAATTATCCGGAGGTCAGAAACAGCTTCTGAATCTGGCAGCAGTGATGGCTATGCATCCTTCCCTTCTGATCCTGGATGAACCTACCTCCCAGCTGGATCCTATTGCAGCTTCTGATTTTCTTGAAACAGTAAAAAAGATCAACCGTGATATCGGCACTACCGTGATCCTTACAGAACACAGACTACAGGAGATCCTTCCCTATACAGATCAGGTCTATGTAATGTCAGAGGGTCAGATACAGATGCAGGGCACGCCTGGGGAGGTTGGAGCAGGCCTTCGTAAGGCTGACAGGGGAATGTTTCTTTCTATGCCTGTGCCTGTACAGATATTCAGTGCAGTGGAAGGGATGGTCAGGGTTAGTTCTGGAGTAGGGGTGAGAAAACGGGTACCGAAATTTCGTTGTGCGCTGTCATTCATCCAAAAGTTGAACTGTCCATTTACGATCACACCGGTTTCTATCACCAATTGCCAGATGCCGCTGTTTAAGTAGGTTCGTTGTGGAAGAAGATTGAAAAAGATTTCTTGAGAAGCCGAGTAGGGACCGGGCTCTCCATAATACGCCAGTAAAAAGGTATCTTCCAGCCGATAGCGGTAGGGACCGGGGCGGACAGGCAATTGAATGGATTCGCCATCAGGAGAGATCAGCCGCAGTTGGACCGTGTCTAAAAAACTTTTCCAGAGCTGGATGTTTAAGGACTGCTCAAATGGACTGATGCTGAATTCAATTCGGGTGGACTGGAAGGAGGAAAGGTTAACCAGTGTATGACCGCTGTCATTGCCTTCATTTCCACTGCCGATACAGATGGTGATTTTCCACAGATTACTGACGGCACTTAAAAAACTTTCTAACAGAGAAGTACCGTCATGGGAGCCATATGTATTGCCAAGGCTAATGTTGATGGCAAGAGGCATCCGAAGCTGGATGGCCGTCTGCACCAGATAATTGACTCCCTGCATCAATTCAGAGGTACGCGGAAAGGAATTGGCAGAAGAAGGAGCCAGACGGACGATGGCAAGAGATGCGGCAGGTGCCACGCCATAAAAGCCGGAGCCATCCGGAAACGTCCCTCCTGCGGCAATGCCAGTGACCGCAGTTCCGTGGCCGCTGATATCCCGTGGAAAAGAAGTTCCATTATCTAATCGTTTTTGGATTTCTGCCTGTGTGTACTCGCTGCCCATCAGATAACCGGATGGAGGTGGCTGGATTGACGGATCTCCACTTTGATCCCAAAAACGCACCACTCTGGTACGTCCCTGCCCATCCCGAAATGCCGGATGGGTGAAATCCAAACCGCTGTCCACCACACCGATCAGAATTCCTTCACCGGACAAATTGTAAGGAGGTCTGGTCACAGGTGGAATACAGGAGGCAGATTGGGCAGAAGTGGCGCCTGTGAAAATCTGCTTTGGCTGTTCGATAAACTGTACCAGGGGATGTGTGGACAATGGGGTGATGGCAGACTTTGGCAGGGTAAGGATGGCATATCCTCCATATAAAGGAACTGCTCGAATGGGAGCAGAGACGGAAGAGAGGATTTCTTCTAAGGAACCTGCATAGCGTAAAATAATATCCCATAGGTCTTCTGTGGGTGTTTCTGCATTGACAGGAGAAAGGACGCTGTTTAAGGCAGAAGAGTCTGCCAGTTCCTCACTGGTAGCGGAAAGAGAAAGATTCAACAAGTTTTCTAATTTTTGATTTGCCATAAAAAATCTCCCTGGAAGCATATGGTGTAATATATGCTTCCAGGGAGACAAAAATATCCAATGCCGTGCACTTGTAAATTTATTTATGCAATCTTGTTGTGTACTGTTTCTAATACTTGAATTTTATCGTCATTGATCTTCTTCATAAAGAATATACCAATGAGTACAGTCAAAAGTTCTGCAAAAAAGAAAGTACTCCAGATCATCCATGTCATGCCGGAGTGGGAGATTGCCAGGCGGGAGAATCCCCAGGCCACAGGCAGGACGAACAGGAATTGCCGGCAGACAGAAAGAATGAGAGATTCTTTTCCGCTGTCCAGTGCCTGAAAGATGCCCTGGAAAGCCACATTGGCACCGGCAAATACGAAGCTGAGAGATACGATGTGCATGGCATCGATGCAAAGCTGTTCTGTCTGACCGGATAATCCAAAAATATGAGCAAATGGCACTGCTAGTACTTCCAGCAGAACCGTACCAAACAGCATAATGGTCAGTGTATACAGCATACCATACCGAATACCGGCATTCACACGGGATTTGCTGCCCATGCCGTGATTAAAGGATACGATGGGGGTAATGGCATCACGGAGCCCAAAGGCGGCAAACAGGATAAACTGCTGAATTTTGTAATACAGACCATAGGCGGTGACCACATTTTCATTGATTTGTACAAAGATCAGGTTCAGTCCGTATGTCATCACAGACATCAGTGCCTGTGCAAGGATG
>ONWL01000269.1 GCA_900321525.1 uncultured Eubacteriales bacterium | reverse complement strand
GACTCCTGGACATCCGAAGAAACCATTTCCTATACCAATACATTTGAACCGGCAGTTCCGGAAAACATCACATTGCGTGCAAACGGCAATGAGACGATGCTGGCAACATGGAATGGTGTAGAGGATGCAAGCGGATATGTGGTGAAGATTCAGCAGCAGAATGCAGATGGTACCTGGCAGGATACCGGTTGCGGATATGTATATGATGCCACCGATATGAACAGCATGCAGAATTTCTGGTATGATGCAGATACCAATACATACAGCGCAAGCATGTTGATTACCACAAAATATACCAATGAAGAAGGCGAAGATGCAGAAGTCAAGGGATTTGATGCAGATCAGACCTACAAAGTGACCGTTGCTGCATTTAAGAATGCTCAGATCGAATATTTAGATGACAACAGAGAAACACAGATTTCTGAGTTCCCGACTTATGGAAAGTGTGCAGAGAGCAATGAAGTCTTCCTGCCGAAGTACACACCAGCAGATATTTCTGTTGCACATTGGGGAACCGTACTGCCTCAGGAAGAGGATACAGAATTCTGGCTGTGGCAGGATGGTGCAAACGGATATGGCGGAGCAAATTTGACCGTACAGGTAACGCCAAAAGAAGGTGCTGACTATGCAGTGGAACTGGTGTACACCGGTGAATCTGATACAGTACAGACCGTACAGGCGACTGCTTCTTTCATGGAAGGAGAATATGATGTTATTTTGCCAGAGTATTCCGGCGTGAAGCTCTTTGACGTGAAAGTCTATGAAACCAGAAATGGCGTAACAGATGTGACCACAGCTACCATTCGGGCAATGAAAGACGAGACCGCACCGGTTCTGGTTCTGGATGCAGAGTATTATCTCAGTGACGGTGATACATTCCAGATTACAGGTGTGACAGAGAGCGATGCCACCGTCAGAGTGCAGGGACAGGATGTACAGGCAGATGGATCCGGCAGATTTGTCTACAATGGAACTTTAGAAGAATGGGAAACCGCGCTCAAACTGGATGTGAATGCAATGGATGAGCAGTACAATGCGTCTGAGGTACAATCGGTAACCGTACTCCGGCATACGCCTCATGTCCATGACTATTCTCTGCAGCAGACAGATAGCTGTTTTGCGGTGGAAGGCAAAGAAGACGGCTGGTATTATTACAGCTGTGAATGCGGACTGCCTGGAGAAGAAATGTTCTATGTAGAAGGCGAGCATGTAGAAGTAGTGGCACAGAGTCTGGCAGTGGACAGTGCAAAGATTGGTACCAGCTTGTATCTGAAAGTTCCAAAAGGAGAAGAAGAGGAGCTGGATGCATATACACTGGAACTGGATGGCAAGAGTATGCCGGTAAAAGACATGACAACTACCACCATTCAGGATACAGTATTATATGTGGCATATGCATTTGTTCCCGCTAAGGAAATGACCAGAGAACTGGCATATACCCTGAAAAAGGGAGATGATGTGGTGGACGAAGGTACCATTACGGTGAAGCAGTACGCAGAGCAGATCATACAGGATGACACAGGCACATATAGCGAGAAACTGAAAGACTTTGTGAAAGCGATGCTTCGTTACGGTGCATCTGCCCAGAGATATCTGAATTATCGAACCGATGATCTGGCAGATACCGGCATCGAGGGGGCAGAGTATGCAGATGTGACCATACCAAAAGCGGTATTGGATAAGACAGGTCTGGACAATTGTCTGACCAGTAAATCAGCGCCGATCAGTTACTATGGTATGTCGCTGTCACTGGAATCGGAAACTGCATTGCAGCTGGCATTTAAGATGAAGAATAAGTCCACTGCCATGAATTGGATGAAGCAGCACATGACGCTTGCCGGGGAGGCAGTAGAACCGACCGTGAGCGGCAATTACCTGATCATCAAGGTTCAGAATATTCCAACCAGACAGTTGGCAGATACATTCCCACTTACAGTGGATGAAAAAACATTTGATGTCAGCGTGATCCAGTACATGTATAATATGGTGACCAACAAACCGGGTACGCCGATTTGTGATCTGTGTAAGGCACTTTACGCATACTACCTTGCAGCAAATCAATTATAAGAAAAGGAGTTTATGAAATGGAACAGTTAGAAAAAATCGGTGTTGTTGGACCGCCCCGAGGCTCGGCACCTCGTGAATTACTTGTTCGTGATAGAGCTGAATGGCTAATCCTGAAAAGTCATCTTTTAATGAAACTTGTAAAACAAGAAACGAACAAAGATTTAACTATTTCCGAGGAAACAATAACTTCAACGTCCAATAGCCTTACAGAAGCCCAATTCAATCTCATTAAATCAGCAAGTGAGAATCTTTGTGCCTTTGTAACCAAAGTCGGTAGGAAAAGGAATGTAAGAGCCAAAATAGACGAGATGCTGCCACTTGAGGATAAGGATTGCACTCCATGGCCTGTTACCCAAAAAGTGCAAATGGCAATCTTTGCAGACCTCTCTCGTTGCTATAATGGTTTGGGGCATAATTTCTCTCTTGATGACGATGAAGAAAACATTGGCATATACTTATTCATTTGCAAATACCTTAATCCAGATGTAG
>ONWL01000271.1 GCA_900321525.1 uncultured Eubacteriales bacterium | reverse complement strand
TTTTAATTCCATGCGTAAAGAAAACCTTTGGAACACCAGCCGGTATCGCTCAGTCCGTCGGGCTGTACGATGCCCACGCTGCCGAGAGATGTGCCGAGTTCGTCGGTGAGCTGAGTGAGAGGCTCCGCCTTTCTTCGTGATATGTCCTCATTCAGAACGATCCGCGGCTCGATCTCCCGCCGCAGCAGGTCCCTGTCACCCCGAATGGCGACCACGGTGACGTATTCCAGGCCGGACAGCAGATGCGATCTCTCTTTCTGCCCCGAGATGAAATTTCCGTTTGACAGGATGACCGCACAATCCCTGTTACTGTAAAGATACAGGACAGTGATCCATTATCATGAAAAAGAAAGCAGGATAAACAAATGACTTTATTTGAAACATGGCAAGGTTATGCCGATAATACCAAATGTACAGAAGCTGAATATAAGGCATTCTGGACACGTTATTTTGAAACAGAACGTGATATGTACAAGATTTTGCTGCAGGAAGAGGGTCCTGTAACCGGTACAGTGAAGGAACTTGCAGATCGATTCCATGTAGAAGTGATGACCATGGTTGGTTTCTTAGACGGAATTGATGAGAGTTTGGTGACACCAAATCCACTGGAGACCATGACTGAAGATACACAGGTCAGTCTGGTCTATGACAAGGAAAAGCTGTATTACAATATGGTAGCTGCCCGTGCAGACTGGCTGTATAACCTGCCGGAGTGGGATGCCCTGTTGGATGAAGCCACCAGAAAAACGCTGTATCGCCAGCAGCGTTCTTCCACCACCATCATTAAGGCAAAGAAGATTGGTCGTAACGATCCCTGTCCGTGTGGCAGTGGCAAAAAGTATAAGAAGTGCTGCGGTCGTTAAGATCGAAAGAAAAAGCATCGCCCAGTTTTTCACCAAGGCGATGCTTTTTTCTTCATTTCACTGCACAAAACCCATCTGTGCATTCCTCTTTTATCTTACAGTTCAGAAGTCACGAAAATATCATAGATGGCACGGACTGCATTTTCAAAATCATATTCCCGTACCCCGATGATGATATTCAACTCAGAAGAACCCTGGTCGATCATCTTCACATTGATGTTGTTATGTGCCAGTGCTGCAAACACTCTGGCTGCTGTTCCACGTTTTTCTTTCATAGCACGGCCTACCACTGCAATCAATGCCAGATCATTGTCGATCTCAATGGAATCCGGATTGGTGTACTGCTGAATCAGTGACAATACCTTCTGTTCCTTCTCTACAAACTCATCCCGATGGACAAATACAGTCAGCGTGTCGATACCGGACGGCAGATGCTCAAAAGAAATGCCATTTTCCTCAAATGCAGACAGCACTTTACGGCCAAAGCCAATCTCACTGTTCATCATATCCTTTTCGATATTGATTGCCACAAATCCCTTCTTTCCGGCAATACCGGTAATGGTGAACTCCGGCTTGCGGCAGGTCTTTCTGACGATCATGGTGCCCTCATCTTCCGGACAGTTGGTATTGCGGATATTGATCGGAATACCTTCTTTGTGAACCGGGAAGATGGCATCTTCATGGAGCACAGAAGCACCCATGTATGCCAGTTCACGCAGCTCCTTATAGGTAATGGTACGGATTGCCCTTGGATTCTCAATGATACGGGGATCCGCAATCAGGAAACCGGATACGTCAGTCCAGTTCTCATAAATATCCGCATGCACGGCTCTTGCCACTACAGAACCAGTCACATCAGATCCACCTCTGGAGAACGTTTTGACTCTGCCATCTTCACAGGCACCGTAAAATCCCGGAACCACTGCACGTTCTGCCTCTGCCAGACGTGCACTCATAATGGCATTGGTCTTTTCCTCCAGGAAATTACCCTCACTGTCAAATACAATGACTTCTGCTGCATCTACAAATTCATAACCCAGATAGTTTGCCATCACGATCCCATTCAGATATTCTCCACGGGAAGCCGCATAATCTCTTCCAGCCTGTGCCGCAAACTGCTCTCTGATCACCGCAAATTCCCCATCCAGGGACAAATCCAGTTCCAGACCGTCTATGATTTCCTGATAACGAGCCTGAATGGCAGCCAGCACACGATCAAAATTCGCACCTTCCTCCGCCAGTCTATAGCACTGATACAACATATCTGTCACTTTGGTATCCTTTGCAAAACGTTTCCCCGGTGCAGAAGGTACCACATATCTTCTACCTTCATCACTGCGGATAATCTCTCCAACTTTGCGGAACTGCTCGGCACTTGCAAGAGAACTGCCGCCAAATTTTACAACCTTCTTCATCTTTTTCTCCATTCCTGTGTGATTGCCAATAGACTCACGCAACTGCTCAGTACTTTCACAGAACACTGACCCCTGAACAATTACAAACGCTCTCAAAACACTTATCCATATATAAAAATACACTTTTTTTGGGAATAATCAAGTAAAACCCGAAGATTCTGCCTTTTTCTCAAAATCTTCGGGTGATTCTCCTTGAAGGAGTGGAGAAGAGGACGGAGTTTAAGCAGATCCATCGGATTTAACATTTTTATCAGCCTTTCTTTTTA
>ONWL01000272.1 GCA_900321525.1 uncultured Eubacteriales bacterium | reverse complement strand
CATTGTCCAGATCAATCAGAATATACTTGTCATTTCCCATACCAAGCTCTTTCATGTAAGACAACTGGCGCAGACCATGACGGGATTCGATTCGCTCTACCAGATCGGCATGGTCTTGTTCTGTCAGTGCATACACCAGATCAATGGATGCCTGATCCGCTGCCAAAATATCAGTAGAAGCTACGATGCCAATGTTTGGCGTGACCACCGGCATAGCATGAATGCCCTCACAATCACAGGATACAGACATATTCCGCAACACATTGATGTAAGTCACCTTCTTCCCGAAATGGTCAATGACAGATTTGGTGGATTCTGTCATACGCTCCATAAATTCTTCCTTTGCAATGTCCCACTGATCCGGCTGTCCCGGGGTGGTATGAATCATTGCCTTTCCAACTCTGCCGTCTGCACAGCCGATACCAATATTTTTATTAGAACCGCCAAATCCCCCCTGTGTATGCCCTTTGAAATGGGTCAGGGTCAACATGGAGTCATAGTTTAACAAATTCTTTCCTACTGACATCTCGGTAAACCATTTTCCATCCTTCACAGGCAGCATGGCAGTCCCATCCTCATCTAAAATGTCCACATCTGCAAACGTCCATCCGTTTACTTTTAACGTCTCTCTATGCTGTGCAGTGGTATAACGATCCCCTTCGTAGTAGGTATTGGTTTCTACGATGGCGGCATCTGGAAGTCTGTTTTCCAAAAGTGCCTGCACCCAGGAGCGCGGAATGATGTTTGGACCATTCTGCTCGCCGGTATGGAGCTTCACTGCCACTTTGCCAGTCAGATTTCCGCTGACTTTGTCATAAATTTTCTGCAATCCTTCTGGAGACAAATCTCTGGTAAAGTACACGATAGACTCATTTCCGGTTCTGTTCTCAAATGGAACGTAAAAGTTACCGCCTTTTCCCGGCTTGATTTTCATATGCTGCATCATGCATTCCTCCTTATGATAAAAGATTGGCTTATTGTTTCATCAGAAAACAACGAAATATTTCGGCATAGACATGAGAGTTCTATTTACAATGGATTATACCGTCATCTGAAATGTGACTTCGATTCCGATATTCAAGATGCGAATATTTCTGAAAACCGGATGTCCTGCAAATTCACTTTCCAGGTTTTCGAATATGTAATCCATCAATGCCAACCCCAGTGCAGACATTTCCTTTCCATTGAGTGTAGGCATCCCATACTGTTCGTACTGGTAGCTTTTATAACAATAGGATCGGTAATCCGAATCTACCTGAATATGACTGTCCCGCACCAGATATTTCACAGAGATACTGCGATTCACCGCCCCCAGTGTGGGCATCTTCTTTCGCAAAAGTGTGCTGGTATCCTCCAAAATCGCCTGTTTTAACTGTGTTGTGGCAGGAAGTTTGTCGATGCGGCGGTAGCAATCCAGTGTATTTTTTCGGATGGCATTTTCCCTTTCCCGACTTTGATTGGCCCGTGCGTTCTCTATCATACTGACAGTGGTATGGGGCAATTTCAGAGATACGATCATCACATGGGTGTATCCCTCTTTCGGACTTTCCTTTTCAATCATCTCGTACTGAATCTTATATTTTTTGCAAAACTGCTTTAAAAACGCAGAAATTTTGCGGGGTTCCGCATCTGTACGACTGCATTTAGCAGGAAGCCCCAGAAATCCTTTGGTATATCGATACAAAGGAATCTGAAATTCGGATCGATTTTCATTCAGACAGGCATATTGAATCTGTGACCAGAGTTTTTTTTCGTCTAATGCGATCATACTGTTGTGCATACAAAATCACTGCTCCTTCCACAACATATTCTGGTACAGATTGACCACCTCTCTCCTGCTATACCAGTTTCTACTACAATAACATAAAAAGAACGTTTTTTCAAGACTGGCAATGATTTCGAGTGCTTGCTTTTCTATGCCATCAATTGATATACATATTGTGTCCCCTGCCTGGCAATTCGTTCTACCAACCCCAGATCATGCAAAAGCAGCAGACCATATCGGGCCGTATTCGCCGGGATATGTGCTGCTGATGAAAAATCTCTGGATGTAAAGGATTCCGGCAACCCCTCCGGAATCAACTGACGATAATCAGCTGGCTGACGGAGCCATATTTCTTGCTCCAATTGTAACGGCACATGATCGTATCTGGTACTGCGCTTCTTTTTGTCTTTTCCGTATCCGTCTAATAGACGAAATTCCTCTGTCTCTAGCAGCATAATGCAAATACGCAACTTCTCATCCGACAGATACTTTCGCACCTGATACAGTTCCCGAAATACATCTGCCGCCCGTCCTTTTCTGGGAGACTTCCTATGCTCCGTGATTTCTCCGGTTTCTGGTTCTACCCATGACAGCCACTTTCGAACTGGCACAGGATAGACGATGGTAACTTGATGGTTACCTTTCAGGTATGCGTTCAGCTTTCGGTCTAAATGATAGAATTGTCGGGTCTGAATCTCATAAATCCACCTAATAGCAAAGGGCCCGAAGGCCCTTTTTCACTGATCTTTCTGAAGGAAAAATTCAACACAAAATTCT
>ONWL01000273.1 GCA_900321525.1 uncultured Eubacteriales bacterium | reverse complement strand
TGGCTTACGTTGATCTGGCATTTCTGGCTGTCGAATTTGTTATGGGAGACTGGGGCACCAGAATACAGATTTTCTTCTCCCTGGTAAATTTCTTTATTTATCTGGCAATGATCCGTCAGTGGAGTAGATTCAGCCCAAAGAATGTGAAACGGCGCAAAGAATTCAAACAGGCTGCCGCATCAAAAAAAATGCGCCCCTCTCATCACAAATGTGCCATTTGTGGCAGGACAGAAGCAGACGGATCTGATCTGGAATTTCGTTACTGCTCCAAGTGTGAGGGCACTTATGAATATTGTCAGGATCATCTGTACACCCATGTACATGTAAAGGCAGACGGCAGTCATCTGACACATTAAGACCGCTATCAAATTCACTGTCTGAAATCAGATGATTTTGACTTTGGTCATACAAACTGACTTACAACTACGCAATGGCAATATCTGTGAAAGTTTCACAGTTTTGTATATAGCAACCCACACAGGAGGATACACAGGCAGTGTGCCTCTGTCATGGTTTACGAACGACAACAGGAGGATTGAGTCATGGAAAAGAAACCATTTGTAACATTAGAGCAGGTGCAGGAAATTGTAAAAAAGTACCCAACCCCATTTCATTTATATGATGAGAAAGGTATCCGTGAAAATGCCAGAAGACTGAACAAGGCATTTTCCTGGAATAAGGGATATAAGGAGTATTTTGCAGTCAAAGCAACTCCAAATCCATATCTGATGAAGATTTTACAGGAGGAGGGCATCGGTGCGGACTGTTCTTCTCTGACAGAACTGATGCTGTCCGACATTGTAGGTTTAAAACAGCATGAGATCATGTTTTCTTCTAATGTGACACCGGACTGTGACTATCAGAAGGCAGCTGAGTTAGGTGCCATCATCAACTTCGATGACCTGACTCACATTGATCATTATGCCAAGATTGCGCCATTTCAGGAGACTATGTGCTGCCGTTATAATCCAGGCGGAGATTTCACACTGAGAAATGAGATCATGGACACCCCAAAGGATGCCAAATATGGTATGACCAAAGAGCAGATGAAAGAAGCGTTCCGTAAATTAAAAGCATACGGTGTCAAGCATTTCGGTATCCATGCATTTTTGGCAAGCAATACAGTAGACAATGGCTATTATCCAAAACTGGCAAGAATCCTGTTTGAACTGGCGGTGGAACTGAGTCAGGAAATCGGAGTACACATTGCATTTATCAACCTGTCTGGTGGTGTAGGTATTGCATACCGTCCGGATCAGACACCAAATGACATTGATATCATCGGGGAAGGGGTACGTCAGGCATATGAGGAAGTGCTGACTCCTGCCGGAATGGATGATGTGGCAATCTTTACAGAACTGGGACGTTTCCTGCTGGCGCCTTACGGCTGTCTCGTTTCCAAGGTGCTGCACATGAAGCACATCTGGAAAGAATACGCCGGCTTGGATGCCTGTGCAGCAAACCTGATGCGTCCTGCAATTTACGGCGCATATCATCATATCACCGTGCTGGGCAAGGAAAATGAGCCTTGTGATCACATGTATGATGTAACAGGCGGTTTGTGCGAGAACAGCGATAAGTTTGCGGTAGACCGTATGCTGCCGGAAATCGTACCGGGTGATTACGTAGTCATCCATGATACCGGTGCACATGGCTTCTCTATGGGATACAATTACAATGGAAAGCTTCGTTCTGCTGAGCTGCTGTTGCAGGAGGACGGTTCTGTGAAGATGATCCGCCGTGCGGAAACACCGGAAGATTACTTTGCAACACTGGACTTTACACCATTCCAGAAATAAATCGACCCAAATCAAATCCTATGAGTGCGCCAGGTAAAACTGGCGCACTTTTTATGTAACAGGAAAATCCTATTACATAAAAAGTGCTTCGCACCAGGATGCCGGCAGGGATTCTTGTATCCCAAAGAGCAATTTACAGAAAACCGAAAAAAGGGATTGACGAAATCAACATAATACGGTACAATACAATCAGAACAAATGTTCGCAATCTATTATTGAGATTCCCACAGACGAGTTGGAACGATGGATTATAGATGAGAGATAGGAGTATAGTAAATTTATGGAAAAAGATGAAAAGAAGAAAGCATTAGATGCGGCGATTTTGCAGATTGAAAAGGCATATGGCAAAGGTTCTGTCATGAAGCTGGGAGATTCTGGAAACCGGATGAATATCGAGACGGTTCCCAGTGGCTCCCTTAGTCTGGATGTGGCACTTGGCTTAGGCGGTTTTCCAAAGGGACGTATCATTGAAATTTACGGACCAGAGTCCAGTGGTAAGACCACAGTAGCACTTCATGCAGTGGCAGAAGTACAGAAGCGTGGCGGTATTGCAGGCTTCATTGATGCAGAGCATGCATTGGACCCTGTTTATGCCAAGAATATCGGTGTAGACATTGATAACTTATACATCTCCCAGCCGGATAATGGAGAGCAGGCATTGGAAATTACAGAGACGATGGTACGTTCCGGTGCCATTGATATTGTGATTGTAGACTCTGTA
>ONWL01000300.1 GCA_900321525.1 uncultured Eubacteriales bacterium | reverse complement strand
AACCTGTTGTGCAGCATAAATCCGGGCAATTTTTGTATAACCGGGATTTTCAATGGCATAGACTTTTTCTCTTCCCAAAAGCTGAATCAGCAGACCATACAAGTACTCTGTACCGGCGCCGATGATCACCTGCTCCGGGGATACCTGCATGCCACGAAACTGCTGCAGATGCTCTGCTATGGCAGTGCGTAATTCCGGTATGCCGATCCCAGGAGGATTGGTCATTAGTTCTGTACTTTTTTCTGCCATGATTTCACGCATCAGTTTCATCCATGTGGCAAAAGGAAAACGTTCTGCACAAGTCTGGTTGCTGGCAAAATCCACCTGATAAGAAACAAGTGTTTTTTTGACAGATGAAAAGCCTTGGCCCAATTCTTGCTTTAAAGCAGAAGAGGATGCATTGGAAGAACTGGAAGTAGGAAGCCGGTCAGATTTTGGGGAATATACCAATTCTGTAATATCAGACACATAGTAGCCCTTCTTTGGAAGAGAATAAATATATCCCTCTGCCAACAGCTGGGCATAGGCATTTTCAATGGTAATGGTGCTGATATTCAGATGCTTGGCAAAGCTGCGCTTAGAGGGCAGCCGGTCTTGTGGCTTTAGGGTACCGGATACAATATCTTTTTTGATGCTATGATATAAGTGTTCATATAGGCTGGTATTGCCAATGTCGGAAAAAGAATAGGTCAGCATAATGTGCTCCTTTCTGAGATGAATCATAATAAACAATCATAAAACTGACTATAAAATATTATCCAAAATTGATGATTCAAATATGGTCAGTTTGTATTATACTAGAGAAGGATAGAAAAGTAAAGGGACTGCACCGTTGCAGTCTGGAAATCGGAGGAATGAATAGAATCATGAAAAGAGTTTTGACAATACAGGATATTTCCTGTTTGGGAAAATGTTCTCTGACAGTGGCATTGCCGGTGATCTCTGCCGCAGGTTCTGAAGCAGTGATCCTGCCTACCGCAGTCTTATCCACCCATACCATGTTTCAAGGAGGAACGTTTCGGGATTTGACAGAAGACATCCTGCCCATCACTTCACACTGGAAGAAAGAACAGATACAGTTTGACGGTATCTATACCGGTTATCTGGGATCCATTGAACAGGTAGAGCTGATTTTACAGATTATGGCAGAATTCGGACAGGGGAACACTGTGAAAATCGTGGACCCGGCAATGGCAGATAGCGGAAAACTGTATACAGGTTTCAATATGACATTTGTAGAAAAAATGAAAGAGTTGTGCGGTGCTGCGGATGTGGTGCTGCCCAATATTACGGAGGCTGCTTTTATGACCGGCCTTCCATATAAAGAGGATTATAGAGAGGATTACATTGAAGAATTGTTGTTACAGATGTCTGTTTTTTGTAAAGGAAAGATCGGACTGACCGGAGTTTCTTTTGGGGCTGATGAAATCGGCGTCATGGTGTATGATACCCAGACAGGAACATTTTTCCAATATTTTACAAAAAAATATCCAGTTGCCTTTCACGGAACAGGAGACATCTTTGCCAGTACTGTCACTGGTGCATTGATTAAGGGAAAAACCATAGAAGATGCATTTGCAGTTGCAGTCGACTTTACCGCAGAGATTATCCGTGTTACACTGGAAAATCCCAATCATCGTACATATGGTGTGGATTTTGAAACTGCGCTGCCTTATTTGTGGAAGAGATTGTCCATAGACAACGAATAACAGAATTCTCAAAAACAGGACTGACAACAGAAGAAAAGAAAGAATGCGTCAAATGTGTAATTGAAGCAGCATCTTTTCTGATTTTGGTGTCGGTCCTGTTTTATGTGAAAATATAATCTTTATTTTTATAATTTTAGCAAGCACATCCCGTTGGATTACTTTTCAATGATACGAACGCCTTTTACTCCTGCAATCGCAGCAACCTCTGCCTTTACAGATGCGGCATCTAACTGACCGTTTGCATCTACATCAAACATAGAGTAAGCATAGTCTCCTCTGGTCTTGGAAACCATATCTGCAATGTTGATGCCCTTCTGACCAAATACAGCAGAGAAACTGCTGATGATGTTTGGTACATTCTCATGGAAGATACAAATACGTGTCTTTATGGCAGTACCCAATGTGCAGGCTGGGAAGTTGACAGAGTTGATGACATTACCATCTTCCAGATATGCTCTTACCTGATCCACTGCCATCACTGCACAGTTATCCTCAGACTCTGCAGTA
>ONWL01000275.1 GCA_900321525.1 uncultured Eubacteriales bacterium | reverse complement strand
ATGCTTTACAAACACATAAATAATGCTGATGTGTGGCTGCCATATTGTCTCTGGAATCTATTTTTTTGATAAATTCAGTAAGGCTGCGTCTAATACTTCCAGGCCATAACGTATCAAAAATATTTTCCATTGTAAATTCCCGGTTATCTATTAAACTTTGCTGTACTGGAATATGAGAAAAAGTCTGATTTTCCTCACCTGATTTCAAAGATTCATGAATCACCGGCGTCCATATGACTTGCCCATGTACATCAGTCAATGTGCAATTGCCGCAAGACGTATTCACATTCATTTGATGTAACAGTGCGATGTTGCTTTCTACATTCTGAACATCCATTTCATTCTTGATCAGAAGCATGAATGGAATCCCTCCAATTGTTCCTCTCACCACTGCAAACGGTCTCTGGTTGGTATCGATTCCATCTTTTTCAATCTGAAACGAGCTCATATTTCCAGCCGTTCTTCCAAGTATATCAATCATAGGAAATAAAACCTGAATTCCACACTCTGCCCGGATATAGTTTATTTTTGCTTCTGCCTTCAACTGTGCAATCGTTTTTAAAAATACATTTACAGATTGAAGAAACGGATAAAAAGTATTCATATAGTAATAGCAATGGTTCTTTTTCGCCAACTTTACCAATGCTGCATATGTCTCATAATGTACCGGATGTTCCTGAAAAACAGAAACCCCTCTTTTGAGAAAATATTCTGCCAGACTTGTCCCGCTTCCACCTACGATCTCCGATTTCACCACCACACACGCAATGTCTATTTCTACAGAATCCAGTTGATCCACTGCTGTATACAAAGGAACAGAAAGCAGGTCAGCCCAT
The DNA here is from genome assembly GCA_900321525.1 of uncultured Eubacteriales bacterium. Taxonomy (GTDB): domain Bacteria; phylum Bacillota; class Clostridia; order Lachnospirales; family Lachnospiraceae; genus UBA2942. The sequence goes on along the minus strand of ONWL01000275.1, from coordinate 1,664 downwards.
TGGGCTGACTGCTTGCTTCCTCTTGATAAAATACCCACCAATTCCACTTCGTTTGCAAGTGACTGAATGGCTTTCAGATAATATTGTCCAAATCCAGTTCCACAAACCAGAACTTTCTTCATAACTGCCCATTACCTCCCACAATTTAAGATAAATTCAGCGATATTTTTTACCAATGGCTCCTGCATACAAGAAATGTGATTTCCCTCAATGGTGACTCTTTCCAAATCTCCCAACGTAACAGCTTCCCAAAACTCCTGGTTCTGGTTTTCTAATACCGGTAAAAAGTTAGATGTCTTATCGCTGCAATTCAGTGCAATCACATCACCAGTGTAGAACTCCTCTCCATACAGTGACATCCCGGCAAAGCTTTTTCTCAGTACTCCATAAAGTGCTTTCATCTGCTCATACTGATCGGATGATATCTCCTGGTTCAATCTTGTAATATGATCACAAATCAGATGCAATCGATCTTCTGCGCTGAGTTCCAAAAGTTTTCTGGTATTTTCCCCAATCTCTGCAAACTCCCCATCTAATGATGCCAGTTTCTCCACGGTAATCTGCTCTGCGTCTTCATCCAGAAGTTTCAACAATGCTTTTTTCAGTAACCCCTGATCTTCCAAATAACCGCATGCAGTCAGATCTGCGCCAAGGAGCATACCAAATGTTCGTTCCATCAAAATATCATTTCTGATTCTGGAATCCGCAGGTGTCGTATCAATGGTGATCACCGGCTCTACTGCCACCCCCAGAGAGGTCAGGTTCTTTGCCGTCTCAACAGCCACCAATCCTCCCATACAATACCCAACCAAACAATACTGTTCATATCTGGTATCTGCCAGTTCTCCTGCATACTTGATTCCAAGTTCCTTTAAAAGAGATGCATCTTCATATTTTGTATACTCCTGTGGTTCGCTGACAAAAACACCCACCACTGAATCGCGGTTGTCTTTCTCAAGATACGGCAGCAGATGATCATATGGCGAAATGGTACCTGTTCCATCATGAAACAGCACAATCACTCTGTTGGATTCTTTCACTTCCTTTAACACTTTCAAGCTGGAGTTTCCTGTCTCTGTGGCAACAACCACATCTGTTGCTTCTGTTTGCTCTGCTCTTTCCAATGCCTTTTCCGCAATCCCGGCGATTGTAGGATTTTGTATAATGGAGGTCATAATCAAATTCCAATCCCTGGGATGTATGAATGCATCCGATCTGATTGACGGAGTCTTCATCAATTGCCCATGTTGAGGTATTTCCAAGATTCCAGCTCATCTTGAAATCACCTATGACAATGTCATAAGAATCGGCATCATTCTTTGATTCTTTTTCCCATTTCCAGCAATAGCCTGCGAGCAAACGTGCGCGGTTTGCAAGACGATTCTTCTCCAGAACAATATCCATGACTTCCCCGGACCACCGGCTGTCCGAGTACGTCAGGGGCCAGTCGGTGAACCCGGCGGAGCCGGTGACGGTCCGAAGGACCATCTGCTGGTCGATATGAAGCGTGGAAAGATACTTTTCCTCGAACATGTTTTCCAGTTGCTGCTTCATATCAACCCCAGCCGGGCCTTTCCGGTCGATTCCGGTGACAAACCCGGTGACAGGGCAGCGGTAATGGAAAAAGAACTGGCGGAGATAATTCACTGAGTAATAGCGGGCTG
>ONWL01000277.1 GCA_900321525.1 uncultured Eubacteriales bacterium | reverse complement strand
CGATTGCCGGAAAAACAGACGAAGACAGTTGCTGCTGCGCCCGATATCTTGCTTCTTTCCTTCTCTCGCTGTTGTTTTTATTGATCAAGCCGGTCACTACATGAGCAATAATCCCACCCAGAGGACCACCTATCAGCAATCCCAGCACCGTGGCTGCCGTTCTTCCCACGCCTGAAATGTCTTTGCCGCATACCTGATCCATATCAATCTGTAATGCGGATGCATATCCGGTGCTTCCGATGGAGATTGCCTTTGATATATGATTCAGATATTTTTTGATACTGCCCATTACCCGGTTCTGATAGGACGATACCATAGACTTACGTACCGTTTCATTGATTTCAGAAGATGCATCTGTGTCGTGCAGCAAATCAAACACAAAATCATCCATTTTCTCAGACAATGCTGCCTGTACATCATTTGCCACATCATTGACAAGCTTTGGAATCTGCTCTGCGAAGGCATCCAATTCAGTTCTAATTGTTGCATTCAATTTCTCCATGTCTCTTTGCAGACTGTCTTTCTGTTCCTCTAACTCTGACAATGACAACTCCATGTTTTTCAGATAACTCATCAGATAATTGCTGATTCTGGCAAATTCCGGCTCTAACTTTTTCCGGTAATATTGTCTGCCCAGTTGATTTGCCTGGTCTTGCATTTCTTCCAGAAATGTTTCAAATCCCCCCAATGTTCCATCCTCTGTTTCTGTGATGAAGATCTGGATTGACTGACCGGGGAAATATTTGGACAGACTTTTTTGAAGTTCTGCCATACGTACTTCTTCCATATCGGCAATTCGATTGCCTTTTGTAATGACCACACACATCGGCATCTTGTATTGATTCAAATCCCACAATATAGGTTCCATACTCTTTGGGATGGTCAGCTCATCTGCCGGAAAGACCAGTACATATGCCATACTCTTTCGAATATAACGTTCGATTGCCTTGTCATGGACTTCATAACCAGAATCCAGTCCAGGCATGTCTACCAGTGCCACATCCGGAAATCTGGCAAGTACTTCATTTTCCAGCTGCATCTTCACAACCTCTGCATTTTCTGTGGTGATTTCATCCCGATGCTCCAGGTATTCCTGAAAACTCATCCATTCTTTTTCTGGTCTGCAAATCCATGCACAGTCCTCACTGCCATAAAATACTTCCGCAGGAATGGCTGTTTCCACACTGATATTTTCCTTACAAATTTCATCGCCCCAGTTCAATAAATTGTTAATCAATGCACTTTTTCCCGATGAGAATTTTCCAATCAGTGGAATATATACCTTGAAGTCTTCCAACTGCTGCCGAATCTGTTCTGTTCCTTCCACCGACAGACTGTATTTTTCTTCCAAATCCTGCACTATGTCGATTGCTTTCTTTATCTGCTCCATACGGTTCTCCATTCACTTACTCATAATTTTTCAACATATTTTGTATCATCTGCTTCATCTCTTCCCGAAGGGATGCAGGCTTGATGATTTCCACTGCACTTCCCTGACTCAAAAGCCACATCAGGATTCCCCTTCCAAACACTTCTGCTTCAATGATGTAACCCGCTTCACTGCTTTCCACAATTTCCGCTGTGGGAATCCGATCCAGAATTGCATCCAGTCCTGCGCCGAAATACCGGAACTGTAATTTCACCAGTTCACCGGCAAACATGAACTGGACTCTCTTTCTAAATTCTCCTTCCTGAAACCGATCTATGTAAGCAACATGAAACTTCTCGCCAATTTTCCTGCACTTTTGAATTCTATCTACCCGAAAGATAGCCGGATGGTCATACAAACGCTGATATGTTTCTTCCCGTTTTTCTACAATATAGCCATTCAAATAAAAATAATACTCTGAAAACAGCAATGCGGCCGGCTCGATGATTCGTTTCACTGTCTGTTTTTCCGGCAACTGTTTCTCATATGTCATCTCAATCAGTTCACATTGCCTGATGTAATTGCCCAGTTCCCACAGTTTTTCTTTTATCGGCATCTTGTTCCGCAGTTCCACATAGTGATATTTTTCATTGGCTATCAGATCTGAAACCAGTTTCACGTTTTCCGGCGGTATGCACCCTGATATCAGTTTGTCCAGAATGCTGTTGATCTCTTCTCTCGTAAATGCCCGACTTTCCAAAAGAATCTTACTTACCGCCAGTATTTCACCATTTGTCATGAGTGAACGTTCCATTCCTTTCATGACAAACCCCTTTTTCAGTCTATCATACACAATGTTCCGATGCTCTCTGGAATTGCCCATGGCTCTTTCATCCAGAAATGCTCTGATATCATCTATATCCCTTTGAATAGACCGTTCATCTACACCAAATCTGGTTGCTTCCTCGGATTTGTTGATGCATTTTCCTTCGCACAATCTGACATACATATCCAGGGTACGACTATTCTTTGTCTGTTTGTTCATCCCTCACTCCATTTTCCTGTTGTATGTGTTATCACTAACATACCATTTGACCATGACACTATTTGTCATTGAA
>ONWL01000279.1:1237-4936 GCA_900321525.1 uncultured Eubacteriales bacterium | reverse complement strand
TCGAGATCCCCGCTGACTGGGCGGCAGAGGCAATGAAGACGGCGCAGATCACAGCAGCCCTTCTTAAGGACAAACTGGGAGCTGACGGCCTCAACGTTGTCCAGAACAACGGAGAAGCGGCCGGACAGACCGTACATCACTTCCATATGCATGTGATTCCAAGATATGAAGGCGGTCCGGTGATTGCGGCATGGGAACCGGGAACCTCTACACCAGAGGGGCTGGCAGAAACAGCAGCAAAGATTCAGATCGGTTTATAAACCACTGGTGAGGATTCCATAAGTGAGATTTCGTCAGGATTTTTGTTTGTGCTGGAACAGTGATGGAATCGTGACAGACTATGAAATGCAGGAGTAAGAATATGAAAAAGATCGTATTGACCGGAGGAGGAACTGCCGGTCATGTCACACCCAATATCGCACTGTTGCCGGGATTGAAGGCAGCAGGATTTGAGGTACAGTATATTGGCTCTTATGAGGGAATGGAAAAGGGATTGATTGAAAAGGAAGGCATCCCTTATAGTGGGATTGCCACCGGTAAGTTTCGCAGATACTTTGATCTGAAAAACTTTACTGATCCATTCAGAGTGATCAAGGGCTATTTTGAGGCCAAGAAGTTTATCCGTACGTATCAGCCGGATGTGGTATTTTCCAAAGGTGGCTTTGTATCCGTGCCGGTGGTGGTGGCTGCCGGTAAGATGAAGATACCGGTGATCATCCATGAATCGGATATGACCCCTGGATTGGCCAATAAAATCTGTTTTCCATATGCCACGAAGGTATGCTGTAACTTTCCGGAGACAGCAGCTTATCTGCCCGAGGGTAAGGCTGAGTTGACTGGTTCCCCGATTCGTAAGGAACTGTTGGAAGGAGACAGACTCTCAGGATTGCGCTTTACCGGGTTATCAGCCAATCGTCCGGTTTTAATGGTCATGGGTGGCAGCAGTGGTTCTAAGGCTGTGAATGCTGCACTCCGTGGCATTTTACCGGAACTGTTAAAAGAGTTTCAGGTCATTCATTTGTGCGGTAAGGGAAATTATGACGACAGTATTAATTTAGAGGGATACTGTCAGTATGAGTACATCAGTGAGGAATTGAAAGATTTGCTTGCCACTGCAGATCTGGTATTGTCCAGAGCAGGTGCCAATGCGATTTGTGAGATATTGGCTTTGCGCAAACCCAATATTCTCATTCCCCTTCCGGCAGCAGTCAGCAGAGGAGATCAGATTTTAAATGCCAAGTCCTTTGAAAAACAGGGCTTTTCCTGTGTATTAGAGGAAGAGAACATCACCAATGATCTTCTTTTGTCTACCATCCGGCAGGTATATGCCCAGAGAAGTCAGTACATAGAGAAGATGGAACAGAGCAGCCAGAGCAATGGAGTAGATCGGATTTTGCAGTTGATTGAAGAATGTGCGGCATCCAAAAAGAAATAATGTTTCGCATGAAATAGCGAACTGTCAAGAAACAGGCAGTTCGCTATCTTACTAAGATTGAGAAAGATACACAAAACAGAAAAACGAAAGGAAGAAAAATATGTTAGGAATTATCGGTGCCATGGATCAGGAAGTGGCAAAAATCAAAGAACAGATGACAGAAGTAGAAGTGATTTCCCGTGCGGGAATGGAGTTTTATAAAGGTATTTTATCCGGTACAGAAGTGGTAGTGGTAAAGAGTGGCATTGGAAAGGTCAATGCAGCTGCCTGCACCCAGATTCTGGCGGACTATTTTCAGCCGGAAGCCATCATCAACACAGGAATTGCAGGTTCTTTGTGTGCCAAGATTGACATTGGGGATATTGTGCTTTCTACCGATGTGCTGCATCATGATGTAGATGCAGTGAACTTTGGCTATCCGCTTGGGCAGATTCCGGGAATGGATACCTTATCTTTTGCGGCAGATGCAGAGCTTCGCCGGAAGGTAAAGGAAATCTGTGAAACAGTCAACCCGGATATCCATGTATACGAAGGTAGAATCGTATCCGGTGACCAGTTTGTTTCGGAAAAGAGCACAAAGGATAAAATCATATCTTGGACACAGGGACTCTGTACAGAGATGGAAGGGGCGGCTATTGGACAGACTGCCTATTTGAATCGCATTCCATTCCTGATCGTAAGAGCCATCTCAGACAAGGCAGATGACAGTGCCACCATGGACTATGCGGAGTTTGAAGCAAAGGCAATCGAGCATACCGTAGGTGTGATGCTTGCCACAGCTGCATTATATGCGTAGCAGAGCAGCCAATTCCTGAAAATCCTGTCACAATCTGCCGATATGATTTGGCAAAATTTGTACATCAGATGGATATAATATAACAGGGGATTCCCGTCAGCCCAAGGAAGGGCAACGTTTTCTAAAGGCAATTGCGAAACTCTTTGAGCAGACCTAAAACAGTCTGCACATCAGAAATTTTTTCATTTGAAAAACTCTGTGAAACGCCGGTACTTTATTTTTTGAGCAATAGGCGAAAAAAATATTAGTACCGTTGCTGTGTACATCATTCTTACGAATGATTCGAAGCGAGAGCGTGTTTTTCAAATAAAAATTTTGATGAAAGACGTTCGACATCATAGTTTCGCAATTACCTATCTAAGCAGAAAACAGAAAGGAGTATTCATGTTATATTATCTGGAAAATGGGGCGGTACTGTATATCGTAGGCGCAATATTGTTTATAGGACTTTTCAGCAAATGGATTGCCAATCGTACATATAAATCTCTTCTGCGTCAGACAGAGAGGTTTAAAAATGTGAAGAATATCACACTGAAACAGCTGCGAAACCAATATGAGTCCATACATAAAAGTCATAGAGAAATCCATAATGTACCGGTTTTCATCGAAAAACAGTTGGGACAGATAAAGGTTTGGGGGATGCATCTGTATCGGTTGGAGAATATGGCATTACCAGCGGCATTGCTTTGTTTTTTGTTTGGAACAGGCAGCAGTCTGGCAGCGTTTCTGTGCCATGGAACGGCAGAACTGATTGTCATTCAGTTTGCAGCAGGATTGCTTGCTGGAATCATTTTGTTGATGTCAGAGTGTTTTTGGGACATTGAGAGCAAGCGGAGTTTATTGTTTGTACAGATTCAGGATTATCTGGAAAATACGATGGACTTGCAGTTGCAGACAGCTACTACTGTTACAGAAGCACCGGTCAGAAAAGCCATGCAGGATGATATTTTCATGAAGTCCAGACCGGAATATACAGGAAGGGCAGAAGTGGAATTTAGAAGGACAAGAAAAGAAGAACACAAAAAAGAGCCAGAGAAAAAAGAAGCGAGTCTGACAGAAGAAGCACAGGATCGGGACAGAAGTATTGCGTTTCTGCGAAAAAGTCTGGAGCAGATTGCAGCAGCAAGAGAACAGAAAAACAGTACGATGCAATCGCAGGCCGGTAGAACACTTTCTCCGGAGGATGAACAATTGATGGAGGAAATTATCAACGAATACCTGAGAAAGAACTAGGTTCATACAAATCATATGGGAAATGTTTTTCGAAAACTGTTCGTATAGTTTTGTTGAATTGGTGGGATTTTTATGGGAATTTCAAGTAGATTGGAATTCACTCTTGAATTATAAGCATTGATTTGTTATAATTTGTGACGTGATACGGGATTTTTTCGTGCAGTCGGTTTAGAAAGAGTAAACGATTAAGCAGAAAGCTTGTGTTGCATAGGTATTGTGTATTACAAAAGTTTAT
>ONWL01000279.1:0-1181 GCA_900321525.1 uncultured Eubacteriales bacterium | reverse complement strand
TAAGGAGAATTACCATGGCAAAAGTTACATTTGATGCTGCAATGGCAACAGGTTTTTATACAGAAGCCGAGATGGAAGAGATGAAAGCTGCTGCATTGGCTGCAAAGGAGACTTTAGTATCAAAGACAGGTGCAGGAAATGATTTCTTAGGTTGGATCGACCTTCCGGTTGATTATGAGAAGGAGGAGTTTGACCGCATCAAGGCCGCTGCAAAGAAGATTCAGCAGGATTCTGATGTATTGATTGTGATTGGTATCGGTGGCTCCTATTTGGGTGCCCGTGCTGTGAATGAATTTTTAAATCACAATTTCTACAATAATTTACCAAAGGAAGTGCGCAAAGCACCGGAAATTTATTATGTAGGAAATAACATCAGCAGCACATATGTACAGGATGTGATAGATGTAATCGGAGACAGAGATTTTTCTGTTAATGTCATTTCCAAGTCTGGTACCACAACTGAGCCTGCAATTGCGTTCCGTATTTTCAAGGAGAAACTGATTGCCAAGTATGGCAGAGAGCAAGCTGCCAAGAGAATCTATGCAACAACAGATAAGGCAAAGGGTGCATTGAAGAATCTGGCAACAGCAGAAGGATATGAGACATTTGTGGTACCGGATGATGTAGGTGGACGTTTCTCCGTTTTGACAGCAGTAGGTTTGCTGCCAATCGCAGCAACCGGAGCAGATATTGATGCATTGATGGAAGGTGCAGCAAGCGGCCGTGAACTGGCATTGAACACTCCGTTTGAGGAGAATGATGCATTACAGTATGCAGCAGTGCGCAATATTCTGTACAAGAAGGGGAAGGCAATTGAGATCACCTGTAACTACGAGCCTAATCTGCACTATATTACAGAATGGTGGAAGCAGTTATATGGTGAATCCGAAGGAAAGGATGGCAAGGGTATTTTCCCGGCAGGCGTAGATCTGACTGCCGACCTGCATTCTATGGGACAGTATATCCAGGAAGGTGAGAGACTGTTCTTTGAGACTGTTATACAGATTGAAAATGCAAAGAAGAACATCTATCTGGCAGAGGAAGAGACGGATCTGGATGGTTTGAACTATCTGGCAGGCAAGCCAATGGATTTTGCAAATAAGTCTGCGATGAATGGAACCATTCTGGCACATACAGATGGCAATGTACCAAATCTGATGGTGAAGATTCCGGAGCAGAAT
>ONWL01000291.1 GCA_900321525.1 uncultured Eubacteriales bacterium | reverse complement strand
AAGTTGATGATCATGGTAATTTTTTCATCAAAAGAGGGCACAGAAGCCAGAAAGCGGATGTCATACGTAACAGTGCCTTCCTGGAGACTGGCATCCTCATTGCCGATGCCGTGAATCTTCGAAGAAGAAGAGGCATTTGGCAGGAGGGTCAGTTCAGAAACCTGAGGGTCGCCTTCGATGTACCGGTTGGCAATGTCTGTCACATCACAATGCCGGTACTCTTTCACACAGTGCTTTAAAATCCATGCCAGGATGATGCGCTCTGACAGGAGCTGCTTGCAGGCAGCGTCATAGGCGGACTTGTGACCAGCACTGTGCAGTGTGTTGGAAATCGTAGTATCCATGTTTCACTCCTTTATATGGTAGCATAATACGGCGCTACATGTTAAGGAAAGAAAACTATCTGCAGATAACAGTATAACATAATATCCGGGAAATGTATACAGAAATTTTTATGTCAACATGAGATAATGAGAAGAAAAATAAGAAATCCAGTTTTCAGGCGGAGGCGGAGGGACTGACCTTCCGGTTCCATACGGTGCAGTTAAAAAATGCCCATCCCAACACAGTCCGGTCTGGGAGGATTGGCCGCCACTCCCTATGGAAAAAGTATACAGTTGTAACACGGAGAGTATGTGCAATTTGAGTGACGGTGTATATAATAGAGGTATTGAGAAGGGAATCAGTGTGGGAATTGAAGAAAGAAAGTAACTATTCAGGATCCAATATTTCGCGAAGGTTTTGCGAAGCAAAATCCTGAGTTATGCAGGCAAAAATCCCATCGACGGAGTCGATATGGAATGGATTTTTGCCCGTAACTGTGAGGGTACTGAACAGTTACGATATGGATTTGGGGGAGAAATGATGATGCAAAATTTGGTGTTGGGCATGCTTGCCCATGTGGATGCAGGAAAAACCACGCTGTCAGAAGCGATTTTATATCAGACAAAGACCATTCAGAAGTTTGGACGGGTGGACAAGGGGGATACCTTTCTGGATACAGATGCCATGGAACGGCAGAGGGGGATTACCATTTTTTCCAAGCAGGCACAATTAGAAATCGGAGGCAGACCGGTGACACTGCTTGACACGCCGGGACATATTGATTTTTCCGCAGAGATGGAGCGTACCTTGCAGGTACTGGACTATGCCATCTTGATTATCAGCGGTGCAGATGGGGTCCAGAGCCATACAGCTACCCTTTGGAAACTGCTGGCACGGTATCAGGTACCGGTATTTTTGTTTGTGAATAAGATGGATCAGCCAGGCACTGACCGGGGGCGGCTGATGGAGGAATTACATCACAAACTGTCCGGTTATGTGACGGATTTTTCTTACCCGGATTATGAAGAGATTGCCCTAGGGGATGAGGCAGTCATGGAACATTATCTGGAAAACGGGGAGATTTCCGATGGAGAGATTGCCGGGATGGTGGCAAAGAGACAGCTGTTTCCCTGCTTTTTTGGCTCTGCATTGAAAAATCAGGGAGTCAAAGCTTTTTTAGAGGCGTTGTCCCGGTACGTGACAGAGAAGACTTATCCGGAAGACTTTGGAGCTCGAGCCTTCAAAATATCCAGAGATGAACAGGGCAATCGGCTGACCTGGTTGAAAGTGACAGGGGGAACCCTCACCGGACGGATGCAGATCACGGAAACAGAGAAGGTGAACCAGATTCGAGTATATTCCGGGGAAAAGTATAAGCCGGTACAGGCAGTTGCGGCAGGAGGGGTCTGTGCGGTTACCGGACTGGAGGAAAGCCGTCCGGGAGATTCTTTTGGAGTGGATACACCGTCTCTCGTTCCTATGCTGGCACCGGTGCTGACCTATCAGTTGCAGCTGCCGGAGGGAATGGATGCCATGCAGATGCTGCCCAAATTGCGTCAGCTAGAGGAAGAAGACCCCCAGCTGCATATTTTGTGGAGTGATTTGACCAAAGAGATCCAGATTCAGGTCATGGGAGCAGTGCAGATTGAAATTTTGCAGACCATGATCCGGGAACGGTTCGGAGTGGATGTGACCTTTGGAACCGGCAGTATTATATACAAGGAAACCATTGCTTCTGTGGTGGAAGGAGTGGGACATTTTGAACCCCTTCGTCATTATGCGGAAGTCCATCTGCTGTTGGAGCCGGGAGAGCCAGGCAGTGGCATGGAGTATGTGCTGGATTGCAGCGAGGATGTGCTGGATCGGAACTGGCAGCGGCTGATTTTGACCCATTTATATGAACGAACCCACAGAGGGGTGCTGACAGGTGCGCCACTGACCGATGTGCGGATTTCCGTGGTGGCAGGGCGAGCCCATCCCAAGCA
>ONWL01000281.1:934-3365 GCA_900321525.1 uncultured Eubacteriales bacterium | reverse complement strand
ATCAAGCCTGCTTTTCATACAGGCTTATTAAGTTATCCTCAAAAGCAACGAATTCATCCTCAAAAAGCAAAAACTGCCCAAAGAAAGACCCAGGTTTCACATCGAACCCTGGGTCATGTCTTTATATGACTGTTTTTTTACAGCCCCTTGTTCTTTGTGTCGCTGTCTCATTTTCCTGGAAGCGCTGCAACGCCGGCATATCTTTTCAGAAAAATGAATGGCATATTGGAAAAGTTTGCGTTATAATAAGCCTGACAAGAAATACACCGGGCTGGATCATGAATGGGGCAGCGCCGGCTCTGGAACGGTCTGTGGGACACAGGCGGTTTACGGGAAGAGAGGGAGAAATCATGAAAGTTTTGATCATTGGCTGTGGAAAAGTAGGCCAGACGTTGGCAGTGGCGTTGTGTGAAGACGGCAATGATGTGACGGTCATTGACCAGCAGAAGAGTAAGATGGAAGGACTGTGCAATCAGTATGATATCATAGGGGTCATTGGCAATGGCGCAAGTTATGAAGTACAGAAAGAAGCCGGCATTGAACAGGCGGATCTGCTCATTGCAGTGACGGGTTCCGATGAATTGAATCTGCTCAGCTGCCTGATCGCCAAAAAAGTCGGCAACTGCAATACCATTGCCCGTGTGCGCAAGCCGGAGTACAATGAACAGTTAGAACTGCTCAAAGAGGAATTGGGATTGGCGATGGTGATCAACCAGGAGCTGGCGTCTGCGGAAGAGATTTCCAGAGTCTTAAAATTCCCGTCTGCCATCCGTGTGGATACATTTGCAAAATCCAATGTGGAGATCTTGAAATACAGAGTGCCTGCCGGATCTGTGTTAGCCGGTCTGCGTCTGGATGAGATGGGGGCAAAGTTAAAGAGCAATGTGCTGATCTGTGCCGCAGAGCGGGACGGGCAGGTACAGATCCCAAAAGGAGACTATGAGATCCGGGAAAAGGATGTGATCTCCATCGTGGCTTCTGCTTCAGATGCCAATGCATTCTTTCGGAAGATCGGATTTACCAGTTCCAAGATCAAAGATATCATGATCGTGGGCGGCGGAGAGATTTCTTATTATCTTGCCAGAATCCTGCTGCCATTAGGGATTCATGTGAAGATCATCGAGAAGAGTCTGGCACGCTGTGAACGGCTGTGCGAGCTGCTGCCGAAAGCCACGATCATCAATGGAGATGGCACGGACAAGCATCTTTTGGTAGAAGAAGGGGCAAAGGAATGTGATGCGGTTGTGGCGCTGACTGATTTTGACGAAGAAAATATCCTGATGTCTTTGTATGTAAACCGGCTGAAACAGAAAAAGATTGTGACCAAGATCAACCGGATCGCATTTGATGAAGTGGTGAAGGAATTGGATCTGGATGCGGTATTTTATCCGAAAAATATCACAGCGGAACATATCGTGCGCTATGTGCGTGCCATGAAGCGTTCCTTTGGCAGCAATATGGAAACGCTGCACCGGTTGGAAAACAGCGTAGAAGCTTTGGAATTTGTAGTGGAGGAAGGGGCGCCTTTCGTAGACATACCGCTGCAGAATCTGAACCTGAATTCTTCTGTGCTGTTAGCATGTATCAGCAGAAAGGGGGAGATTATCATTCCGAGAGGAAATGATGTGCTGCAGGCCGGGGATACGATCATCGTGGTGACGACAAAAGCAGGTGTGCACAGCATTTCCGATATCTTTGCATAGGATGGTGAAACAAGATGAATCAAAAAATGATACGATATATTTTAGGATGGATCTTGATGTTGGAAGCCGGCCTGCTGCTGCTGTCCTGTGTGGTCGCCGTGGTGTACCGGGAACGGGCAGGGTTGTCCTTAGTGGGGACTGCGCTTTTGTGTGCGGTGGCAGGCGGATGTATGACGGTGAAGAAGCCGTCAGATCATAAGATTTATGCCAAAGAAGGATTTGTGATCGTGGCATTGAGCTGGATCGTAATGAGCTGTTTGGGCGCAGTTCCTTTTGTACTCAGTGGCGCCATTCCTTCCTATATAGATGCGTTGTTTGAGACGGCGTCCGGTTTTTCCACTACCGGGGCCAGTATTCTTTCTGATGTAGAAAGCCTGCCCCGCTGTATTTTGTTTTGGCGGAGTTTTACCCATTGGATCGGTGGAATGGGCGTGCTGGTGTTTGTCATGGCAGTGATCCCTTTGTCCGGGGGAACGAGTATCTTTTTGATGCGGGCAGAGAGTCCGGGACCTAGTGTGGAAAAACTGGTGCCGGCAGCCAAAAAGACTGCCTTTATCTTATATGCGATGTACATTGCCATCACGTTGGTGGAGATGGTGGTGCTGCTGCTTGGGCGGATGCCTGTGTTTGACAGTATTGTGCTGACCTTTGGAACGGCAGGCACCGGCGGATTCGGCATTCGCAATGACAGTTTAGGCAGTTATACGGATTTTCAGCAGATTGCTGTG
>ONWL01000281.1:0-887 GCA_900321525.1 uncultured Eubacteriales bacterium | reverse complement strand
TTGGCGTCAATTTCAATTTCTATTATTTGTTGTATCGCAAAAAATGGAAGGAAGCTGTTTCGACGCTGGAAGTGCGCGTTTATTTTCTTGTGATTTTTGCAGCTACGGTTTTGATCGCAGTGAATGCCAGAGGTTTTTTTGACTCTGCATTTGATGCAGTGAAACACAGTGCGTTTCAGGTGGCGACGATCATTACCACAACCGGGTATTCTACAGTGGATTTTGATCTGTGGCCGGCGTTTTCCAAGACCATCTTGTGTGTACTCATGTTTGTAGGTGCATGTGCCGGCAGTACGGGAGGCGGTATGAAGATCTCCCGTTTTATCCTGATGTTTAAAGCATTGCACAAAGAATTGGATTATGTGATTCATCCAAGGAACATCCGCAAAGTGACGATGGATGGAAAAAGTGTGGATCACACAGTGATGCGTTCTGTGAATATGTATTTTGTGGCATATATAGCAATTTTTGTGATCAGTTTGTTCTGTATCTCACTGGACAATCTGGATATGACCACCAACTTTACAGCGGTTTCTGCTGCCCTCAACAACATTGGACCGGGTCTGTCGCTGGTAGGCCCCACCGGCAATTTCGGGATCTTTTCTCCGTTTGCCAAACTGGTGTTGATCTTTGATATGCTGGCAGGCAGATTGGAATTGTTTCCCATGCTGATCCTGTTTTCCAGACATACATGGAAGAACTGGTAGACTGGGAGGGATCAATCCATGCCAAACGGCTGTACACAAGGTATGGGCAGGGTGAATGCCTGCTGCAGCATAGCTGGTGTTTTGAACGCATATAAGCAATCCCCCGCCTCTAAATCGAAGAGACGTAGGTGGGGGTACGGGGGGATGCTTATGTCAGGAGGGGGTAAAGCCCCTTCTGAC
>ONWL01000283.1 GCA_900321525.1 uncultured Eubacteriales bacterium | reverse complement strand
TAAAAAAGAAGATGTTTTTTATAATACTTTTTATTTATCGTTGTCAGACCCGATCAAATCGCTTCCGCATCCGCACCACGTCCCGTGATCTGTAAATAAAATTCTGCTTCTGACACGTTCATATATGGATTTACCCACAGAAGACCAATTCCCAGTGTAAACATGCACAAAAATACCCATCCAATAAAACTTAAGTGCAACAGGAATAAATCCATCTTATGCCCATCCATCAGTTCCTTCGAACGTTCTATTGCCTCTGTAATTCCCATGTCCGGATATTCTGCCATGAGATATGGTGCCATCGCATACCGGTATGCCGCAACAATGCCCGGAATCAGAAACAACATTGCCCACAAAAACACTTTAATGGATGTGACCACCTGCAATCCCAATGCCTTCCAGATAATGTTCTTATGGGCAAACAACTCTGACACACCACCATCTACTCCCAATGACAGTTTGACACAATACTGGCAGTATCCCAACTGGATCATCCCGCCAATGAGAAAGACTATGATGACATACACTGTCAGAAATGGCAATGCCATTTGAAAAATCCGCCATGCACGTTCCACCGCAGGATACTGATTCAGCAAAGTCTGCCATGTTTCTGAATCAAAGGTTCCACTGCTGCCAGAGAAGCCAGAAGTGCCTATGCCGCCTAATAATCCAGCCAGTAACGTGACCAATACAGCAGAACCCCAGTGTCCGGACAACGCCTGCCTTGCCCTGCTTCTTAATACGCTCAAATCCATACTATACCTCCCATAAAAATTTGTATACATTCAGTATAACATCTTTCTTTGCAAAAACAAGGGTATGCTTCTGACAATTCTTACAACTTTCTTTCCACTGAAAACAGCTGGTAACGGCTCAGTATCTTTACACAATGACCACAGATGCTATTTTAATCGCTGGAAACGGAACCATCCTAAGTTGACCACCGGTTTCACCACTTCCAGATCCAGCGTATAATAGCCTGCCTCTAACTGTGCTTTCACCAGCTTCTGTTCCATCCAGCGTCCCATGGTACCACCGATCTGGAAGGTATAGATCACCTCATCATTGAGAGAAATATTCATGGCACACTGATTGGTATCCGGCATTGGAGAAACGATACACAATACCAGATTGTAAATACCACCCTCCGGAATGTGTACACAAACCTTCTCTGCCGGCGGCTCCTGTACCGGTGTCTGTTTCAGAATCTCTGCCATTTCCAGATGATTTGGATCACGTTTGTCACAATCATTGTATACAATGGTACCGTCTGCCGGCAGTTCCACTACTTTGATCTCCTTTGGCGCTTCCTTTTCTGCCGGGAAGAATACCGCAGGATTTGGCGTCTTCATCGGTCTGTCCATCACCGGAGACCGAAGAATAAAGCGACAAATATTCTTTGCACAACGCTGTAGCTCCCCTACTGTCAGTTTTCCCGTTTCCAGTGCCTCTAAAGTATTGTCATGGAGCGCATTGATTTCCGCACCATTGTTATACACAACCATATACACATCATTCTGAGAGCGTATCATGGCTGCTGTATTGCTGCGAACTGCCTCACCACCCTCTGTGCAATCATTCATTCTTGCCCACCAGTCTGTCATCACCAGACCTTCATAGCCCCATTCCTCATGGAGAATGGTGGTCACCAGATCATAGTTAGACGCTGCCCAATGTCCATTGATGGGATTATAAGAAGTCATAACAGAACTTGCTTCTGCTTCTTTCACTGCAATCTCAAATGCTTTCAAATAAATTTCACGCAGTGCTCTCTCAGAAGCAATGGCATTTACATCAAAACGATAAGTTTCCTGGCTGTTTGCCGCAAAATGCTTCATCGTTGCGGCAGAACCGCCTTTCTTAATCCCTCTGGTCACTGCAGCAGTAAACTGTCCTGCCAAAAATGGATCTTCGGAAAAATACTCAAAATTACGTCCATTCAATGGACATCTATGAATGTTGATACCCGGTCCCAGTAAAGTATCAATCTCATTGCGAAGCAATTCCTGTCCTTCCAAAACGTACAGCTCCTCCATCATAGGAATGTTCCATGAGCAGGCCAAAAGTGTGCCGATCGGCAGCTGTGTCGCCTTCATGCCAGACTCCATACGAATACCGGAAGGCCCATCTGCAGTACAGGCAATGGGAATTCCAAATTCATACAAATTTTCTCCTACACCACCAAATGCAGAGGCAGTTCCCGGTGTCACATTTGGATTACTCATCCCTTCTCCACGAGCCAGAATCGCCATATCCTCATTGGAAAGCTGACCGATAAACGCATCTAATGTGGCTTTGCCAGCCTTTACATCTGCCAGACGAATGCCCACATCTCCTGTCTGGGGAATGATCGGCGGCAAATGCTCCTGAATGCGTGCCTCTAGATCGAACGTCTTCAATGGAACTGGCTCATATGC
>ONWL01000284.1 GCA_900321525.1 uncultured Eubacteriales bacterium | reverse complement strand
CGCTTTCATATGTATAATATAACAATTTTTTTCGAAAAAGTCAATTTATTTTTAGAAAGGTTTTTATTGCATTTTTCAACTTTTTTATATGTTTTACAAAAGAAAATAAGAAAAACTTCCAAAAACAAAATATTTTCCTGTTCTACCCTCTTCTTTTTCCGTCTGGCATTCGAAATTTTTTATTTAATCCTATGAAAACATACTGCCTCTTCCTTGTTTTTCTATAGAATCTTTCTGTAAACTTTGTAATCAAATTTTTGCAATCATTCCCATCTTTGCCATACCATCAGCCTCTTGGAAAAAGGGAAAATTGTTTCTATGTTTTTGTTCTGTCTTGTCGTCTCCTTCTTCCTATGTTATAATCTACTTTGTGCAATACAGGCTTTCGAATCTGATGTATCACATCATCCCCAAACAGATATCACATCCTATCGTCTGCCTGTAAATTTTTTACATATGGAGGTTTTCTTATGACCACAGAACAGATTGGTATTATCATTGCCATCATTTGCTATCTGGCAGCAATGGTATATATCGGTTACTACTTCAGCAAGAAAGGAAGCGGCGAGAATGCCAACGAGTTTTATCTTGGCGGCCGTAAATTAGGCCCTCTGGTGGCAGCCATGAGTGCAGAAGCATCTGACATGAGCAGCTGGCTGCTCATGGGACTGCCTGGTGTGGCTTACATCACCGGTATTGCAGATGCAGGCTGGACTGCCATCGGTCTGGCAGTGGGTACGTATTTGAACTGGCTGATCGTGGCAAAACGTCTTCGCCGTTATTCCATCAAATGCAATGCCATTACCATTCCGGAATTCTTTTCCAAGCGTTACAGAGACCAGAAAAACATTCTGATGTGCATTGCATCCATTGTGATTCTGATTTTCTTTATTCCTTACACCGCATCCGGATTCAAGGCAGTGGGCACCTTATTTAACAGTTTATTCAACGTAGACTATCACGCTGCCATGATCATCGGTGCCATTGTCATCGTAGGATACACCGTATTGGGCGGTTTTCTGGCAGTTTCCACCACTGACCTGGTACAGAGTATTGTCATGACCATCGCACTTGTGATCATTGTCTTCTTTGGAGTTCACTCTGCCGGCGGCTGGAACAATGTAGCAGAAAATGCCCGTTCCTTAAGCGGCTATCTGTCCATGACACAAATGCACGATATGGCATCCAACACTGCTTCCCCTTATGGTTTCATCACCATTTTATCCACCTGTGCATGGGGACTGGGTTATTTTGGTATGCCTCATATTCTGCTGCGTTTCATGGCAATGGAAAGCGAGAACAAGATCAAAACTTCCAGAAGGATTGCTTCTGTGTGGGTAGTGATTTCCATGTTTGTGGCAATCCTGATCGGTATCATCGGTTATGCAGCTTCTGTAGCAGGTAAGCTGCCAAGCTTTACTACCACTTCTGAAGCAGAAACCACTGTGATTCAGTTTGCCAATCTTCTGGCTTCCAACAACCTGCTGCTAGCTCTGGTTGCAGGTGTGGTTTTGGCTGGCATCTTAGCCTGTACCATGTCCACTGCAGATTCCCAGCTGCTTGCTGCTGCATCCAGTGTATCCCAGAATCTGTTGCAGGATTTCCTGAAGATCAAAATGGACAACAAAGCTTCTATGCGTGCTGCCCGTCTGACCATCCTTGGCATCGCTTTGATCGGTATCATTCTGGCATGGAATCCGAATAGTTCCGTCTTTACCATCGTATCCTTCGCATGGGCTGGTTTCGGTGCCGCATTTGGACCGGTTATGCTGTTCTCCCTGTTCTGGAAACGCACCAATCTGTCTGGCGCACTTGCCGGCATGGTAGCAGGGGGTGTGATGGTATTCGTATGGAAATATCTGGTTCGTCCATTGGGCGGTGCATGGAACATCTACGAACTGCTGCCAGCATTCATCGTAGCTTCCCTAGCCATCGTCATCGTATCTTTGTTAACAGCTGCTCCTTCTAAGGAAATCTGTGATGAGTTCGATTCCATTGGAAAGTAACTGAAATGAACATGCATTTTGTAAATTTAATTGACTTTTAAAAATGCCTATATTATAATAAAAATGTTGCTATTTCTCAAAAATAAGCAACCCAATCACAAATTCAAAGAACAGAAAAAGGAGGAAAATCACGTGACAACCAGTGACAGTTGTGGGGCAGACGGGCGAGCGAAACAAAATATCATTTCATCTCTCGTATGCAGCCATGTGTGATTGCCTGTCATTTGAGGGACACTCTTTTTGATATCTTGCTGCCTCTGTTTGCTTCACGCATGCAGAGGCATTTTTATGCCCTTTTGTCCATTGCTGGCTCGAACCGACACAAATTTCACCAAGAAAGGGAGCTAACAATGGCAAAAGAAATTTTAAATGA
>ONWL01000287.1 GCA_900321525.1 uncultured Eubacteriales bacterium | reverse complement strand
TTACACCGCACAACAGGTTACTGTCCGCCATCTTTCCATGGACAGCAGTGGCATCTGTATGAAAGAACTGGAACAGAGTGATTGTGACATTTTGCATATCTCTCCTACTCACCATTTTCCTACCGGAATCGTCACGTCCATCAATCGTCGGAATGAATTGTTGAACTGGGCGGCTGCCTCCGATGACCGGTATATCATTGAGGATGATTATGACTGCGAGTTCCGGTTAATGGGAAAACCTATCCGTTCCTTGCAAAGTTTGGATCAAATGGAAAAAGTCATCTACATCAATACATTTACCAAAAGTCTGACTTCTACCATTCGTATCAGTTACATGGTACTGCCTCCCCATTTGATGGAATTGTTTCAGCAGAAACTGGGCTTTTATTCTGCCACAGTTTCTAATTTCGAGCAATATACCCTTGCCAAATTTCTTCGGGAAGGATATTTCGAAAAACACATCAACCGGATGCGAAAATTTTACCGCAATCAACGGGATGAATTGCTTTCCTGCATCAAAAAAAGCCCCTTGTCTTCCAAAGTCACCATTACAGAAGAAGACGCAGGGCTTCATTTCCTGTTGCGGATACAGAGCAGTCTGACAGAGGAACAAATTCAGCAAAAAGCTGCCGCAAAGGGTCTCCGTATTTCCAGTCTGTCACAATTTTATCATGGTACATATGAACATACAGTTCCCACGTTTCTTATCAACTACTCTGCGCTTCGCTTAGAGCAGATTCCAATTGCAGTGGAACTGCTGGGTCAATGTATTTGATCAATGGGAAGCAAAGTATTCGTCGATCCCATCTGCAATACCGGAAGCGATCAGGCTCTGGTATGTGGGATCAGACATCTTCACGTCCTCATCCGGATTGGACATATAACCCATCTCTACGATGGAAACCGGAATGGTACACCAGTTGATACCGGTCATGTTGTCTGTTCCAAGTACACCGATGTTCCGGAAACCGGTATTGGCACAAATATGATTTACAATAGACTGAGACAGGGACTGGCTCGGTGCTGCCAGATAGGAAACATATGGGTTTGCCGCAGTCGGTGCCATGGTCAGACATCCATTCGTGGAAGAATCGGTAGAACTGTTGGCATGAATGCGGACGAAAATGCTGGCACCGCTTTCATTGGCAGTAATGGCACGTTCTGCATTGGATGCCGGACAGTCATTTGTCTCGCGAATCATGACAACCTGATAGCCTCTGTTCAGTAATTCCTGCTTTAATAACAGGGAAACTTCCAGATTCAGCTGGTACTCTGTCTTGCCAGTCGCCACACCCTGAGTACCGGTAGTCAGCTTTGCCTTCATCTCAGTAGAACCTGGTCCATTTGGTTCCGTATCACTGATGCCATGTTGCTGGTGACCTGCGTCAATACATACGATTCTTCCGCCTCCATTGGCTGATGGTGTAACAGCAGGTGCTGTGGGCTGGGCTGCCGGTTGTGTGCTGTCCTGCTCATTGTTCTGTTCAGATGCCTGTGCCACATCACTTCCTTCTGATTCAGAAGCAGATGGGGTTTGCGGCGCATCTGTGGTCAGATAGGTACTGGAAGCATATAATTTCTGTCCCTGATATTCCAAAATGCTCCAGTCGTCCCGGTAACCGGTTCTGACTGCCTGGGCGCCTGCCTGTAAAACGGTCTCTACATTGTTCTGCTCTGTAGTAGGCTGACGACGCAGATTTACATTGGAAATGGCATATACTGTCTCTTCTACGGTCTGAAATGCAGTATCTGGCAACAGATCACTTTCCTGCGCTGTTTCCGTCCCATGCTCTGCTGTCTCCGATTCCGTCTCGGTTTCTTCTGTGGAAGCGCTCTCTGTTTCAGATTCTGTCTCTGTAGAAGGATACACAGATTCTTCCATTGTAGCACTGACGGTCTCTGTTGAACTGCTTGTGTCAGAAATCGCCAGATTGTCCTTGTTTCCGCATCCGCCAAACACCAACACCATAGTCAGCAGAACCGCTAAAATTTTCTTACTGTAGCTCATGTCTTTCATTCTCCATTTCTGTATTTTTGGTATGTCTTCCAAGCCAGAATTCCAGCTTTCCCCTGTGCAGTTTTTTCTGCATACCGTTTTATTATATAAAATTTCTCTTCATTCGTAAATACCTTAAGAAAATTTCTCCTGAAAAATCCCACTTTCTTTTATATATGCAAAAACACTGGATTGCCGTAGTAAACCAGTGTTTTCGCATATTTTTTGATCAATTCCAAATTGTTATTTCACTTTTTCAGTTGAAGTTTCACATATCACTGTGGCTCTCTCTAAACTGAACAGCTGCCTGTACCAAGTTTACCAGAAGCGTCAGGTCGGTTCGTGGTAACATACATCCACTCATCTT
>ONWL01000295.1 GCA_900321525.1 uncultured Eubacteriales bacterium | reverse complement strand
TGCTTTGTGGAGAGTTGTAGAAGCAAACGTGAATTTGGCAACAAAAACAAGGTGATATCCCCATAGCCATTTGGAGTATTGCCGGGTGCCTCTCCCACGATCATTCCAAGCTTGTTATCCTTTACGTACTGGGCAAATAGCATAGAAGAACTGAAAGAATTTGTGGATGTCAAAATGTAAACATTCCCGTTGAAGGTCAGATCACTATATTTTTGATTTTGAATGGTTATGTTGCCGGATCGGTACCAAAACCAGCCAAACCGCCATTCATAAGTGCATTCTTCCCAAGTGCCAATATTCAGATAGCGGAAGAATTCATTTGCGACACGGGAATCTCCGCCGCCATTTGCCCGCAAATCCACCGCCACATTGTGAATTCCGCTCTCTTTTATCTCAGTGAACATGTTTTTCAGGCAATCCCTGTATACCTGATTGAACTTACAGGAATCTAACGTTAGGATTGCAACATCTTTTTCTGCATCTATCTCATAATAGACAAACGGCGTCTCTTGTGATGCATTTTCCTCAAGTTGGTTATATACCACATATTCATCATATGTAATGAAATCGTCTGTATCATATGTAGCATCTATTCTTTCGCCATCTTTCGATTCATACGTATATGTAATTCCATCATCCGTATCGAACCCCAGATATTGCAGACCTTCCTTCTTGATGAGATCGTTCTTCATGCACATGAGCTGCCAGCTTTCCACTTCATAACTGTACAGATCTTCCATCTGTTTCAGCAAATCTGAAAGTTCTATTCCATTCAGTGCAACCAAAGAGCAGTTTTTCTGACGGAACCGCTCAACATCTCTCATATAATGTGGCTCTTCTGTTTGGAATTTCACATAGGAATGCCCATCTCTCATCACAGAAAAAATAGATTCTATTTTTCGGTTGAGCTCACATACAGAAATTGTTTCTGTATGATTCATTTCTGCCAATACCTTTTCGTAACGCTGCTGTACTTCTTCCGGAATCTCTTTCGCACATGCTGGGTGGATCTTTTTCAATTGCTTCATCGCATATCCTAAATCCTCGATTGCATCCTCCTTGGTCAATTCATCATCCAAAGACCGGGAATACAGAGAGACATTTTCTTTGTAATAAACACTATTCCAATATGGATTAGAATAGTTTCCCAATACCGACATCACCATTGCAAACACACTGATGAGGACAAGCAATATTCTCCCCATCGGTTTTTGAACAACTTTCATGAAGCAAAGACAAAGTGAGATCATCAAAAGCACGCATATGACAGGTGTAATGTGATTTGGAACATTTATAAGATAGACGCTTGCAGGAACGATGGCAATTGCCAAAAAGCAGAGGAGCAGATGAATCGTGATATAAAAAACTTTCTTTTGTGTCATTTTATCCTCCAGTTCTATTCACCAGTACTTGCGACAGAACCAATGATATCCGGCCGCATAAACTATCTCCAACTCTTCTCCAAAGGTTTTTCAGTCCATGATTTACCCCATTCTCTGCATCTTCTCTGATAGAAAAATGCAGAGAATGGGGTAAACTGTATTATTTCTTATCTAATAAAATGAGTAAATACATGATCTTCCTGTTTGGGAAGTCCATACTGTTCTTTTCCCAGTGCAATACTCTTCATCAAAAATGCCATGTTTCGTGCCAGTACACGCATGGTCTGTAATCCTTCTGCATCTTCTGCTGCTTCTCCGATTTCTCTGCCGTGGATGCTGTTCCAATACTGGCTGGAAGCCACCGGCATACCAGTGATGGTAAAATATTTGTTTAGTTCATCAAATGTGGCAGATAAGCCGCCTCTTCTTGCGGTCACCACAGAAGCACCTACTTTCATTCGCTTATCAAAATGGGTGGAGAAGAACAATCGATCCAAAAATGCCACCAGTGTGGCATTGGCAGATGCATAATAGACCGGAGACGCTACTACCAGGCCGTCTGCTTCCTCAAATAAGGGAGCTGCTTGGTTTACCATGTCGTCAAACACACACTTACCGGTCTTGGCACAGCTTCGACAGGCAATACAGCCTCTGATGGGCTTGTTGCCGATATGTAAGGTTTCCACTTCAATGCCATTCTCCTGAAAAATCCGCTCCATCTCCTGAAGTGCAATGGCAGTGTTGCCATTTTTATGTGGAGAACCATTGATCATCAATACTTTCATATAATTTGCCTCCGTTTTAAAAACTGGTTTCATTTTTTCTATTGACGATGAGTCATATGTTTACTTTACAAATGGTGTAACATGGGTCACTGCATCCTG
>ONWL01000296.1 GCA_900321525.1 uncultured Eubacteriales bacterium | reverse complement strand
TCCGTGGCGTTTTTCTGGCATACCAGAGAGGACGCTATCTGGATCCTTCCGTTTTTGCTGGTGTTTGCCGTGATGCTGGTAATCGGCATATGCAGAGAGTCAGATGGAATCCGGGGAAAGGTGGGAAAAGGGTTATCTGTGATTACACTGATCTTGGCCATTCCGCTTTCTACTGCATTAATTTCATTTGTGAATTACAATCATTATGGTGTATATATCAGCAATGAACTGGGGCAGGGAAATTTCCCGAAGGCATTGCAGGCCATGTATACGGCACAGACCGATACACCGGAAATCCAATATGTATCGGTTTCCCGTGCAAAGTTAGAGAAGCTGTACGAGTATAGTCCTTCTCTTGCGGAAATGCGGAAAGAATTAGAGGATTGGTATGATGTCTTTGCGGAAGTAGACCGGAATACTGAAGATGGAGAGGTAGAGGACGGATATTTCTTCTGGGTACTGCGGATGGCTGCTGAGACAAAAGGGTACTATGAGACTCCGCAGATGTCAGATGCCTATTTTGGCAGAATTGCGGAGGAATTACAGACTGCCTTTGACAATGGCACGTTGGAGCACACCTGGTCTATGCCATCTGCTTTGATGCCACCCTGGAGAGAAGGCAATTTTGGCAGGCTGATGACAGCCCTTGGGAAATGTTACCGGGTTGCTCTTACCTTTGATGGGGAGGGCGTGGTCAAGATGGATGATGGCGCAGAGGCACAGTCTGACGGGGCAGATGGCATTGCGTTATTTGAGACAGTGACCAACAACATTACGGTTGCACCGGATCAGGTGGGGAAAGAATATAAGGTAGAGATTGAGAAAAAGTTCTGGAACATACAGGATTTGATTCTGGTTCTTTACCGAAAGATCAATCCACTGGCATGTGCACTGGCCGTCATCTGTTATATGGGACTGATGGTACAGATGATTCGAGGGGCGTTGCAGCATACGGTTCAAGAAATGCAGGTGAAGAAATGGCTGATCCTGACGGCACTGGCATGTAATGTGCTGGCACTTTGTGCAGGGATTTCTTATAATGAAATCAGCTGCTGTCCTACCATTGGACCGTTTTACTTAAGCGGTGTATACCCCATGTTTTTGCTATTTGAAGTGCTGGCTTTTCTTTGGGGAATACAGGAACTGTCAGAGAAACGGAAAAGAAAACAGCATCAGGATGCTTCTGTGTGATAGTACCCGGGAAAAATTGTAAGGGGAATAAAAGGAGTAAGGACAAATGGATAAAATAGCAGTGTTAATTCCATGCTATAATGAAGAAAAGACCATTGAAAAGGTGGTGCAGGACTTTAGGAAGGTACTGCCGGAAGCCGTCATTTATGTATATGATAATAATTCCACGGACCAGACAGCCAGGTTGGCAGAAGCAGCAGGTGCAGTGGTGCGTAAGGAATACCAGCAGGGCAAAGGCAATGTGATCCGCCGGATGTTTCGGGAGATTGATGCCGAAGCTTATGTCATGGTAGACGGGGATGATACCTATCCGGCAGAATCTGCCAGAGAGATGGTGAAGCGGGTGCTGGAGCGACATGCAGATATGGTGGTAGGCGATCGGCTGTCCTCTACGTACTTTACAGAGAACAGAAGGCCTTTCCACAACAGCGGCAATTCCATGGTCCGGTATTTCATTAATCACCTGTTTCACAGCAACATACGGGACATTATGACTGGTTATCGGGCGTTCAGCTATCTGTTTGTCAAGTCATTTCCGGTGTTGTCCGGTGGATTTGAGATTGAAACAGAGATGACCATTCATGCCGTACACAAAAAAATGCAGGTGGAGAATGTGATCATCCAGTATCGTGACAGACCGGAGGGAAGTGTATCGAAGCTGGATACTTATTCGGATGGGATGAAAGTATTGGGAACGATTTTTAAACTATATACAAACTACAAACCTTTGAATTTCTTCCTGATCATTGGTTTGCTACTGTTTTTGGTATCCGCAATCTTGTTTGCACCGGTATTGACCGCATATTTCAAAACTGGATTGGTAGAAAGGTTCCCCACGCTGATTGTCAGCGGAATTAGCGCATTGGCGGCACTGTTGTCTGTTTTTGTGGGTATCTTGCTTTCTACTATGGATATCCGAAACCGACAGGTATTTGAGGCACAGCTGGTGCAGATCCATGATCGGTTTGCAGAGAAGTTAGAGAAGCATTCTAAATAAAATATTCGGGTATGGAATAGAACTATTTGGCAACAGGTAGTTCTATTTTTGTGGGCAAATTTATTTTCACATTT
>ONWL01000302.1 GCA_900321525.1 uncultured Eubacteriales bacterium | reverse complement strand
GGTCTTTTCCATCAGTTCAAAGGCACGGCTGATGACGCCCTCTACAGGGATTGTCAATAAATTGGTTACCGCCCTTGGCGGACAAAATGTAAACTATATGGCTGAACCGTCCTATTTCCGCTCCATTTTCGTCAGCCATTCATTCATAAAAATCCTCTCCTATCTCATGCAAATGATTTGATCCGCTTTCCAGTAGATTTAAAACAAATCTGAAATGGGTTGGAAAGAATCGGATTTTTTCCTCAAGCAATCTCAAACAGGTAATCTAAAACAGTTTCTTAATATAGAAGATCAGTGCCACCAACAATGTAATGCCAAGGGTAATCAAACAGACAATCAAAAATCCCCAAGGGGTATTGGCAAAAGGCATTCCCGCTCCGTCTACGTTCATACCATATAAACCAGCAATGATGTTGGGAATGGACATGACGATGGTGACCGATGCCAAAAACTGCATGATATTATTTACATTATTGTTGATGACAGACGCCACTGCATCCATGGTGCTGCCCAAGATACCCGTGTAAATACTTGCCATCTCCAGTGCCTGTTTGTTCTCAGTGATGACATCTTCCAGATAATCTGCGTCTTCGGGATACATTTTGATTCGTTCAATCTTTACGATCCGCTCCAATACGGCTTCGTTGGAACGGAGCGAAGTGGTGAAATACTGTAAAGATTTCTGCATTTCCAGTAATTCAATGATTTCCGTGTTTTTGGGGGATTCATGAATTCTACCCTGGATTTCTTCGCTTTTCTTATCGATATTCCGCAGATATTGTAAGTACAAGGATGCATTTTTATACAGAATCTGCAGAATAAAACGAGTCTTCATGTAAGTGTGGAATTTTCGCACACGTCCGTTCATAAAAGCCTGCAAAATGGGAGTATCCTGCAAACAGATGGTCACAATAACCGAATCTGTAAGAATAATGCTCATAGGAATGGTGCCATACCAGTCCTTTTTGTTACGTTCCTCAATAAATGGAATATCCACCAAAATCATGACATAATGGTCTTCTATATCAATACGGGAACGCTCTTCTTCGTCCAAGGAAGCCCGCAGGTCGTCTTCGTCAATTTCCAGCCAGCGGCTGATTTTTCGAATCTCTGTAGAAGAAGGGTCTGTCAATGCCACCCAACAGTTTTTGGTCACTTCCTCTTCCTCCCGGATGATCCCCTCTTCTGTTTTAAAAATCTGTAACATGGTTTCTCCTTTCGGCCTGCACAGGCAGACTTACAAAAAACCGTCCATGCGGACTTCTACCCATGCAAGCATTTGCTTTCGACCTATGAAATTATCTGGGTAACTCTCCGCGCCACTGTCCATATCGAATCCGCATCCTTTTCCTTTATTCGCAGATACCATTTGTACCCACGTATGTTTCATTATAATTTCGTGGGAAACATTTGTCAAACCATTTATAGGAAAGTATATGCTTTTTTAAGGCTCTTTTTAGAAAGGAGTCGGGATGCATGTTTCTACATAAAGATTGATATAATTTTCACAATATTTCCAGAATCAAGAATTTCTTCTATTGACTATCCCCTGCAAAACAGTTAGAATAAAAAATGGTAACGAAACGGAAGTTTGCAAAACAAAATTCGAATCGTTACAAATATTGTATATCCAAATCATTATTTATATCATGGAGGTAATGCTACAATGAGCAGAGTGTATAACTTTTCAGCAGGTCCTGCCGTTCTTCCAGAGGAAGTATTGCAGGAAGCAGCAGCAGAAATGATGGATTATCAGGGAAGCGGTATGTCCGTTATGGAGATGAGTCACCGTTCTAAGGTATATGACACCATCATTAAGGAGGCTGAGGCTGACTTAAGAGATCTGATGAATATTCCGGATAATTATAAGGTACTGTTTTTACAAGGTGGTGCATCCCAGCAGTTTGCCATGATTCCGATGAATCTGATGAAAAACGGCGTGGCTGACTATATTGTAACCGGTCAGTGGGCAAAGAAGGCATATCAGGAGGCACAGCTGTACGGAAAGGCAAATTGTATCGCATCCAGCGCAGACAAGACCTTCTCTTATATCCCAGACTGCTCCGATCTGCCAATCAGTGAGGATGCGGATTATGTGTATATTTGTCAGAACAATACCATTTATGGTACCAAGTTCCCGGAACTGCCAAATACCAAGGGAAAGGTTTTAGTATCTGATGTTTCTTCATGTTTCTTATCAGAGCCAATNTTCTATGTTCTTATCTGAGCCGGTAGATGTATCTAAGTATGGTGTCATCTATGGTGGTGTACAGAAGAACATCGGACCTGCCGGTGTCGTTATCGTCATCATCCGTGAAGATCTGATCACAGAAGACGTACTACCAGGCACTCCTACCATGTTGCGTTATAAGGTACATGCCGATGCGGATTCCTTATATAACACACCTCCATGCTATGGCATTTATATCTGCGGTAAAGTATTTAAGTGGTTAAAGAAGATGGGCGGTCTGGAAGTGATGAAGGAACGCAACGAGAAAAAGGCGGCTGTTTTGTATGACTTCTTAGACCAGAGTAAGCTGTTCCACGGTACAGTAGAGAAAGGTTCCCGTTCTCTGATGAACGTTCCATTTGTAACAGGTGACAAGGATCTGGATGCCAAATTCGTAAAGGAAGCTGCTGAGGCAGGTTTTGTAAACTTAAAGGGGCACAGAACCGTAGGCGGTATGCGTGCAAGTATCTACAACGCAATGCCAATCGAAGGTGTAGAAGCACTGGTTGCATTCATGAAGAAGTTTGAAGAAGAAAATGCATAAGCAGTAAGATGCTTTAGAATTGAGGATGATTTATGATGAAGATTAAATGCCTGAATCCGATTGCACAGATCGGTTTGAATCATTTTGATGACAATTATACATATACAGAGGATTTGAATGAGGCAGATGCCGTATTGGTCAGAAGTGCTTCCATGCATGAACTGGAGCTGCCTGCTTCTCTCCTTGCCATTGCCAGAGCAGGTGCGGGTACCAACAACATTCCGATTG
>ONWL01000304.1 GCA_900321525.1 uncultured Eubacteriales bacterium | reverse complement strand
ATAATGTATTCATCATATGAAACAATTAATACGAGGATAGAAATTATAATAGATTTAATGAAAAAATATCCAAATATGCAATTAGGAACTCCACCAATTGCGTGCTCAAGAATGTATGGAATTGATAAAGTTGGAATGTGTAATGATGGACAGAAAAGTAATCAAAATGGTGAGATGAAGGCAGGAGATACATATAATGATTATATAAACAATTTGGCATATTGTGCATTATGGGAAGTTTTTGGAGAAAAATTTGTAGTGGAGATGGGAGAATATAGAGATAGGTTTAATGAATTCAAAAACAGAGAGAAGAGAAATATTTATGGGTTATGCATTTGTCCTCCAGCACGTAAATTAGGAGAAAAAGGAGATTACATCAAAACTATCTGGGGAATGGGGTATAAATTTGAAGTGCCTCAGATATAGCAGGAAGTGTGCAGAGGGGGATCGTATGAAAAAGATTTCGTTGCGATTTAAATTGACAGCTATTTTTGTCAGTTTGCTGGCATTTACATTGACGTTGGTATATTTTTTGAACAGTCAGTTTCTGGATGACTTTTATTATCAGAATAAGACACAAAATATGGTGGAATCCTATCAGATTGTGGGAAACATGATTGCAGATGGCAGCTATTCCAATGAAGAAATCGAATTGGAAATGACGAAAATCCGTGATAAATATAACATTGCGATGTTGTATGTGGATGCGAGCAATCTGGAGTCGGCAAAAACTTCTGACCAATATCATATGGCCACGCTGTATTTTGGCATGAATCGGTTGGAACTGGTAGGAAATTATGCATCTAAAGCGGAAAAAGACAATATGGTAAATAAATTAAAATTGTATTTGTTTACATCTGTTTTAAATGATATGGAAATGTATCTTCAGTCGGAATCATCCGAAAATAATGTGGTGTATCGTGACGAGAATGTGGAGATTTGGGAAACAAAAGAAACAATGACACAGAGTACCCATCTGGAAAGTTGGGGATTCTTTGAAGATCAGACAGTTTATATTATGTCCACACCGTTAGAATCCATACAAGAAAGCGTGTCCATTGCCAATCGGATGTTGCTGATGGTAGGCAGTGCAGTATTGTTTTTGGCAGTGTTGATATTATTTGTGATTACAAGACAGGTAACAAAACCCATTCTGGATCTGGCGGAGATTTCAGAAAAAATGTCCCGTTTGGATTTTCAAAAACGGTATACCGGAAAAGAGGGTGATGAAGTGGGCATTTTAGGGAACAGCATTAATATTATGGCGGATCGCCTTCAGGAAACCATTGAGGAATTACAGGAAGCCAATGAACAGTTGAAGAAGGATATTCAGGAGAAGGTGGAGATTGATGAGGTGAGAAAAGAATTTTTGTCCAATGTATCTCATGAACTAAAGACCCCGATCGCCTTGATTCAGGGATATGCGGAAGGATTGCAGGAATCGGTCAATGATAGCCCGGAAAGTCGGGATTTTTACTGCGAGGTGATCATGGATGAGGCAGATAAAATGAACAAGATGGTGAGAAAGTTACTGACTTTGAATCATTTGGAATTCGGACAAGATGTATTGGATTTGACAGAGTTTGATATTGTGGCGTTGATCCAATCTGTGCTGGGGGCCAATGCGATCACATTGAAACAGAAAGAAGCACAGGTACATGTGGAAATGCCGGAATTTGCGGTAGTGGTGGGTGATGAATTTAAAATAGAAGAGGTAGTCACCAATTATTTGAGTAATGCACTGAATCATTTGGATTATGAGAGGGAAATTGAAGTGTGTGTCACAGAAATAGAAGACAAGATTCGTGTCAGTATCTATAATTCTGGAAATCCTATTCCGAAAGAAGATCTCTCTAAAATATGGGATAAATTTTATAAAGTAGATAAAGCACACACAAGAGAGTATGGCGGCAGCGGGATTGGGTTGTCTATCGTGAAAGCCATCATGGAATCCCAGGGGGAAGCGTATGGTGTGCGAAACTGTAAAAATGGTGTAGAATTTTGGTTTGAATTATCCAAAGTAAAAACAGATGAATTTCAGAATGGATCAAAAGTGGATATTCCATAGCATGAAATTTTTTTATGCAGAAAAAGTTGAAAAAAGTTGTTGACAATGGTCGGAAAAGGTGCTAAGATTGTTTTTGTTGCCGCTGATGACAATTTAGAGACAACAGAAACAATTTAAAC
>ONWL01000306.1 GCA_900321525.1 uncultured Eubacteriales bacterium | reverse complement strand
TTGGCGAATAACGGTGCAAACAGATACGTTGCCGTCACCCCTGCAAATCCAAATACCAACAATCCTTCCAAGCAAATTCTACCATGCAGATTCAAAAAATAACCACTGTAATCCCACCATTGTTCATGCCAGAAAGTTTCCAGAATCCATGCAGTCATATATTCAATGAAACCAGCCAATATCATCGTACCGCTAAATAACAGCAGTGGCTTCTCCCGCAACCGTTGCAGGCAGACCAGAACCAGCACCCCTCCTGTACCATAAATGGGTAGCCAGGGACCAAACATGGTTCCTCGGTTGGCAAATTCTCCTGTACTGACCAGAGCCAAAAAAACTTCCCAGATCCAGCCGGCAAAAGAAAAGGTAAAAAACAGCAGAATACATGTGGTAAGACTATACGTTTTCTGATAGTCCACTGGATATTCTTCCATAAACAACCATTTTCTTTTTTCAGAAAATGGAATCACATATCCTTCTTCCGGATAAGCAGCGTCGATGGGTTCCGGAATGTCTAAAAGCCGGTCAGCAATCCATTCTGTCTGCTGTAACTCTGCCATCTTCTCCTCACGCAGATTCATATATAACTCAGTATAAATACAAGCTCTGTAAGGATCCAAAAAGAATACAGTCGTCAGATTATAGGTAAAGGCACCGACCACATACCAAGGAATCAAGGTACAGTCTAATTTGAAGGTATTCCATTTCTGCCCCTTCATCAGCTGTTTCGATAACGCAAAGGCATCCTTTCGGGAAATAGAAGGATTTTCTGCCAGCAGATAGGGAATCATGGCATACTCATAATATTTCACAAATCCCCCTACTATGGTCAAATTCCATAAAATCTGATACACATACCGCAACAGCATGATCCACGCCACATGTCTAGTCATCCCCATCCGGTAAATGGACAAAATACTGTTCGGTTTTGTTCGTTCATATCGCCTGTTTTCCAGAAAATACCGACTCTGTCCCACCAACATGGCATTGCCGATGAAAATCTGAAACAGCAAATATAACACAGCCATCACAAAAATCGTCACGGATGCTGCGATTTTCCCCTGAAATACAATCTTATTGATGCCATTTAAAATCCCAAACCCAAAAGACTTGGTTCCTGTCACTTCATTGACAAAAACCGCCAGTACCCCTCGTGTGTATTTCTCACCTGTGGTATCTGCATGCACATCCACAGGCCAGATATTTCGAAACAGTTCCCCCAAAATTTCCGCATTGGAAATTTTATCCTTGTCTTTTGCAAAGGTAATGATATTTCCAATCTGGCTCACCGGCTGAAACCGGCTGGTATAACTATATCCTCCATGAAGCAGCATGGTTACCAGAAATACCACTAACACATTAATGAAGTAATGTCTTCTCAATGCGCCTCTCGCATCACGTTTCCATTCTCTTCTTGTTTTCATATGTTTTTTGTTTCCCTCATTCCCTCTTCTGTTGCAAACTTCTTGTAATTGTTCTGTATCTTCACAGTTACAATCGTTCGAATTCATGGTAAAAATCTATTTACAGCTTCCCTTCTGTAAAAATGTTATATATCAGTATACCATAAAACGGAGAAAGATTTAACCCCTATTTTGATTTCTTTGTGTCATTGGAAAAGCCCTATTACGCAAAGCGTATTCCACAAAATAGTACCGATCCTTTTCGACAACAAAACAGGCCATGTATCATACCTTTTCATACACAGCCTGTTTCATATTTTTATGTATTTCTTTTTCTCTCCACTATGCTATTTTACTTCCGGTACTACGATTTCTCCCACGCCACCACAATACTGCACCGTTGTATCAATCAATCGTTGTGCAGTTTCCTGTAACAGTTCATCGGGTGTGGCGGCATTTCCCTGCACGATATAGAATACATTCCTGGCATTCTGATCCACTGCCGTCTTATTGACCTGACGAATTTCCAGACGGCACAGCACTTCGTTGGCATCATCGCAATAGCTGTATTCATGTGGATTCACCGGTACCGGCTCTGTCTGTCCCAATGGCACGAAACGCTCGGAACCATCCGTAAAACGAAGCGTCACATTTCCTTCTACCTTGTCTATGTTGTGTGCCCCAAGCGCCAGCTTGCTCTCTAAGGAAATCAGGTTGTAAATATCTACTGCCTGATTGATGTAAAACATCTCCCCCTGCCCCTTCTTTAACAGTTTGATTAA
>ONWL01000309.1 GCA_900321525.1 uncultured Eubacteriales bacterium | reverse complement strand
TGAAACCACATATCGTTTGATCTCTTCTTTGGACGCCCCGGTTCTGGCAAGAAAAATCACACTTGCTACAGACTCCGCACCCTTGATGCCTTCTGGATGATTGTGGGTTACCTCTGCCGTATATCGCGCCACTTCTCTTGTACGTTCCAATGTATCATAAAGCCACCCTGCTGCAGAAACGCGCATGGCTGATCCATTGCCATAACTGCCGTATGGGTGACTTTCATCCCTCTGCAACCACCAGAAAAATTTTGCACCGTATCCGGCATCTAAATAAATATGTCCCCATTTTTTCATGGCACGAATCAGCTGTTCTTTGATCTGCACTTCTTCTGCATCAATGCCGGCATCCAGCAACGCTTCTGCCACCGCAATCGTCATCACAGTATCGTCCGTAAATTCAGCGCCAGGTGAAAATAGTACAAAATTTTTTGTCTTCTCGTTTGTCTTCTCGCCTCGGTCAAACTCAAATGGACTGCCAATGATATCCCCTAAAATTGCTCCATACATGATGTCGTCCTGCCTTTTCCAAATTTCTATTCCATCGATCAAACGATTTATCGCAAATACTGCATCATATTGCGCTGCAGCTGCCGGTACCGCATCATGGTATTTTGATTTTTCCCGCAAAATTCTCTGGGAACTTCCTGATTGTCTTCATAGCACACCGGAAGATCATACAAATCAAACTGCTCTCTGGTCAGATCTACATACTGCTCATTGAGTTTATTAAAATAATGGGTTCCGCCGCCGGATACCCGAATTTTATGAATGGTTCCGCCAAACATATCATGAACTAACATTGCTGTAATGGCACACTGCCCATAAGATGGATCATTTGGCACCCATTCTGCCTGACAAGCCGGATAGGCAGTTTCTTTTGTCCAACATTGTTCCAATACTGCAAACAATTCCATCAGATTTGAAATTCCGGGAAACTGTTTTACCGGAGGGCAAGTCATCTCTCGCTGTGCATCTCCATAAAAATAATATGGACAAGGGCGATGCTTGTCCTCTGCCTTCTGTACTGCAACAACAACTGCAGGATTTTGATTGTGCATGGTTGCCTCACTTTCTAGTTCTTGTCTATCAACATACGTAGTAGCTATATTCCCCAGCGCATTATTGTTTGGCTTATTAGTTGTTTTCATAAATTCAAGCATTCCTCACTATATAAGCATTGTATCCATCAATTCACCGCTGCAACTAACATTTATCAATGACAACATGGCCATGTTTTGAATTGTATCACAGAGTTCAAATTCCTTTTCCTCTTTCCAGCGTGGTTTCCACTCTAATACATCATCATATACATCTTTATCAGAAACCAATGTTTTATCTTGGGTTAATTGATCATATGAGTACAAAACTGTTGCTATCATTTCGGCTTGATCCGTACTTTTCACCCTACCAAATAAATCTACTGTTTTTCTAACAGCAATTCTCTCATCCTCTGTAAACTTTTCCAGATGAATCTCAACATCCTTAGAAACTGTTAAAGAAATCATTCTGCCAAGTTGTTTTTCGACAATCAAGTTCGCATTTGCCAATGCAATGATACTGTCTTTTACCTGAGAAGAAAATGGACCGTAGCTTCCCTTAGAAAATGTAAATCCTGTGTCCACACCATTTCTTGTAAGGACATAGCAAATCTTCTGATAAATCGTTCTCCCAACCATCAATGCATATTTTCGTTCATTCAGTTCTTTTACAACTTGTAGAATAAGGTACCATTTTGGATTTACTCTGGAATGACTATTTCCTACTATGTCTTGCTGTGAAACTACAGTTGAAAGAAACTCTTCCGATATTTCTTTTTGACTAGTGCCAAATGGTGCATATATTTCAATTTGAATAGGAAGTTTACTTAACTTTTGATACATTATGGGACCAACTACATTCCATGTCAACCCACCATTTCCACATCCTAAAGGGGGAAACGCAATACTATTTATATTGTATCTTTCATAATGCTCCACAAACCAATCCAATCCGTCAATAACATACGATAATCTTGATGGAGATCTCCAATGATCTCTTCTATTCCGACGGTACCCAGATCACCGCCTGGGACTATGCCTTCTCCCTGCTTCTCATGATGGCGCCGGAGATTGAGCAGATCGGCGGCAAGATCTACCGTGCCGAGCATATCCTGGGTTATGACAGATATATCCGCGGCCAGGTCCGCAACCTGGAGGGTGTGGAGGTTCCGGATGACTTCACCCTCATCATTACCCTGAGTGCGGATTTCCTCCCTTACTTCTTCGAGGTCGGCCTGCTGCTCTGCGTGCCCTATCCCATCCACGTCATCGCTCCGGGCTGCCGGGTCTATGACAACGGCACCGGCTGCTTCATCGCAAACGATGACAATCCCAATTCCAATCAGCCCCGCTTCACGGCCGAGCTTCTGAGAAAGACCATTCTGGATCCCGAGACGGGCTATAACAGCCATCCCTCCGTGGTCTCCGGGCCGTATATGATCACCTCCTATGACGGGGTTACAGCCCACTTTGAGCTGAATCCTTATTACAAGCGCAAGCCTATTGTCATTACAAAGGTCA
>ONWL01000310.1 GCA_900321525.1 uncultured Eubacteriales bacterium | reverse complement strand
GTAATGCTGTTTCGATACACTCTCTGGGTGGTATAGCTGATGGTCTCCGGATTAAACAGCAGTACACCATACAGAAATATCCCCTGCCATGTCTTTTTCAAAACAGGCCGAAGAGCCACAATCGTCAACAGACATGCCACAATATAAAACAAGGAGATGGCGCTTAAATACGAAAAGCCAATAAACCTTGTAATTGCAAGAAACACCGGAAACCCTACACCCTTTACAAACGTATTGCTGTTGTAAGTTCCCAGCCACTGCCCGTTCATAATCCAGTATGCCAGATTCACCATCAACCGGTCATCAAAACTGGCATCTGCCAGTGCATACACCGGCAGACTCACTGCCAATGCGTGTTTGCACCAGCTCAAACAAAATGCAACGATTCCAAACAGTTTCCAGGAAAATGTCCCAGAACATGCCTTCTTTCCCATAACCACTCCTCTTCCCTTTGTTTTTAACTTACATATTTTACCAAAGAACATAGGAAAAAGCAAGTACCCGACAACACACCGTTTACAGTACAATTGTTCTGGTGGCAATCTTTTCTCTAAAATACACATCATGCTCTACAAACAGCATGGTAGGCTGAGCAGTCAACAGCAGTTTTTCAATCTGCATACGGGAAAATACATCAATATAGTTCAATGGCTCATCCCATATATACAAATGTGCCGGTGTCATCAGACTGGCGGCAAGAAGTACCTTTTTCTTTTGCCCTTCTGAATAATCCGCTATACTTTTGGCAAACTGAACCCGTTCCAAATCCAGCTGCCTTAAAATACTGCAAAACAGACTTTCCTCCAATCCCTGCTTCCGGCAAAATTCCGTGACCGTTCCCTGTAACATAGAGGTATCCTGATTCACATAGGAAATCACCAGACCAGACGCCAACTGGCAGCTGCCGGTCTCCAGAATGGGCAGTGCATCTGCCCCTATCCCTGCTTTTTCCAGAATCCGTTTCAAAAGGGTAGACTTTCCACATCCATTTGCACCACTGATGGCAATCCGCTCTCCCTGCTTCACTTCAAACGTCAAACCAGAAAACAAAGAGTTCTCTCCATCTGTATACTGCAATCCATAGTCTCTCACAGAAAGCAGGGTCTCTTTGTGATGACGCAATGGCATCAGTTTCAGGTCAACGGGGTTTTCAATGTCCTGTAATAGCCCTTCTTTTTCCGCAATGGATGCTTCGATCCTGCGCTCAATCTGCCTCACACGACTTTGCATTTTTTTCGTCTTGGCTCCAATATAGGCTCTGCTACTGATCGAGCGATCGTTTTCTTTCACAGGGTCAAATCCAATCTTCGTTTGTTCGTTTTTGTCCGCCCATCTGGCGACCCGTCCGGCAGCTTGTTTCAGTTTGCTGATTTCTTTCAAATGCTTCTCATTCTCTGCCTGCAAAAACTGATCCTGCCGCTGTTTATTCTCCCACCAGCTAGAGAAATTACCACTCTGTACCTGAATTGTTTTTCGGTTCAGAACCAACACATGATCGATACAGGCATCCAGCAAATCTCTATCATGAGAGACCAGAATGAACCCGTTTTTCCATGCCAGATACCCCTTGACGATTTCTCTGGAGGCCTGATCCAGATGATTGGTTGGCTCGTCAATGAGCAGAAAATCCTGTTCCCCGGAAAACAGCACTGCCAGCATCACCTTTGTCCGTTCCCCCAGACTGAGTGTCCCAAAGGGACGATACAACACTTCCGGGTCCACTTGCAGTTGTTCCAGTTCACATAGTACCCGCCACAATTCACATCCTGCTTTCCACTCCTCCATCCACTCTGCTGCCGGACGGGTCATCTGCTCTGCCGTCACCGGATATGGAAAGTAATCAAAATAGGTGGAGGCGCGAATAGAACCTTCGTATTCATACTTCCCCAGTAATAAATTTAAAAAAGTTGTTTTTCCTTTTCCGTTTCGCCCGATCAATCCCAGCTTCCAGTTGGTGTCGATAGAAAAAGAAGTCTGTTCAAATATATCATCAAAGCTTCCTTCATAACAGAAGGTCAGATTGTTTACGCTGATTTGTGCCATGCATGAGTCTCCTTTCTATTTGTTGCCAAATCGTCATTACATACTCAAATGCATA
>ONWL01000312.1 GCA_900321525.1 uncultured Eubacteriales bacterium | reverse complement strand
ATCGTAAAAGCAGTCACCAATTATACAGACGCCAAACGGATCGCAGCTTTGTCAGAGGATCTTGGAGAAGCCATGGTCGGCATCAATGAGCAGGAGATCAAACTGATCATGGAAGAACGGGGGCAGTGAGCAGATGAAGATTGGTGTATTAGCAGTACAGGGGGCTTTCATTGAACATGAGAGAATCATCCAGGAACTGGGATATGAATGCATAGAGCTGCGCAGCAAGTCGGATCTTCAGGAGATAGACGGCATCATTCTGCCGGGAGGAGAAAGTACGGTGCAGGGAAAGCTGTTACGAGAGTTAGATCTATTTGATTCATTAAAAGAAAAAATTGCAAGTGGGATTCCTGTACTGGCTACCTGCGCCGGACTGATTCTGCTGTCAGAAGAAATAGAAAATGATGACAATCGTTATTTTGGCACACTGCCGGTAACCGTGCGGCGAAATGCCTATGGAAGGCAGTTGGGCAGTTTTGAAACCACACAGCACTTGGAAGGGTTCGGATCATTCCCCATGACCTTCATCCGGGCGCCATATATCGTATCGGTCAGGGATGGGGTGAACGTGCTGGGAACGGTAGATGATAAAATTGTAGCGGTACAATACCAGAACCAAATCGGACTGGCATTTCATCCGGAACTGGGAGGAGATGATCGAATTCATCGGTATTTTGTGGAACTGGTGGAGGAGTGGAAGGCAAGCAAATAAAAAATAGGTATCAACAATGTAAGCTGTCCTGATTATGGGACAGCTTATGTGCTATAATCAGGGAAACAGTATGAAGCAGTACAGTGATCGTATGAAAAGAATGATCTGGAATCGTGTATGATATACGGAACTGTCACCATAAAAATTTATTTGAAGAAAATGGAGGAAGAAAATGCAAAAATACAATGCACATGTAACGGAAGATGGAGGGGAACAAACCGTATTAGAACACTTACAGGGAACAGCAGCACTTGCAGAAGAATTTGCCGCTGTATTTGGTGCAGAGGAACAGGGGAGACTGGTGGGGATGGCACATGACATCGGGAAGTATTCTGACTTATTTCAGAAAAGATTGAATGGAGAAATAAAGCAGAAAGTGGACCATTCTACAGCAGGTGCATATGAGTGTGCATGTTTGAACCAAAATTATGCAGCGTTTTGTGTAGCTGGACACCACAGTGGGTTACCGAATAAGGGAATTCCAGAAGAGGAAGGAACTTTACGTGGAAGGCTTCGGAAAGTGAAAGCAAAAGCAGTTCCGGATTACAGTGCATGGACGGACGAAGTCAAATTACCACAAGCAGGTGTTCCTGATTTTTTAGAAAAAGAGTGTAAAACAGATTTATTTTTTACGCGGATGTTGTATTCTTGTCTGGTTGATGCAGACTATCTGGATACAGAACGATTTATGCAGTATGGGAAGGAGAAGCGGGAAAGAGGTGAACAGATAGAAATACTCAATCAAAAACTGCAAAAATATGTAGATCAATGGTTTCCACCAAAAAATGAACTGAATGAAAAACGATGCGATATTCTAAAACACTGTATCTCTGGCAGTAAAAAGCAAATGGGATTGTATACATTGACCGTACCTACTGGAGGTGGTAAAACGGTTGCATCACTGGCATTTGCATTGCATCACGCGGTAGTGCATCAACTAAAACGAGTAATCTATGTGGTTCCATATACTTCTATTATTGAGCAGACTGCAAAAGCATTTCGTGAAATATTAGGAGAAGAAAATGTGCTGGAACATCACTGTGGCATCATATATCGATCCGATGAGGAGGATGCTAATGCAGAGGATCTTCCGTTTAAATTGGCAACGGAAAACTGGGATAAAACGGTGATTGTGACCACGGCAGTGCAATTTTTTGAATCCTTGTTTGCAAATCGCAGTTCTAAATGTCGTAAGTTACATAATATTGCAGAAAGCGTGATTATATTTGATGAAGCACAGATGATCCCTATTCCTAATTTGAAGCCATGCGTATATGCCATTTCCCAATTGGTACAGCATTATCGGGTTTCTGCTGTTTTGTGTACTGCGACACAGCCGGTACTGCAACAGG
>ONWL01000313.1 GCA_900321525.1 uncultured Eubacteriales bacterium | reverse complement strand
TACTATCATTTTGTAATTCATTTTGATTTCCGTCCTTCTCAAACACGTATAAGGGGATATGATCCGATATTCGCTTCCGACATATTTTGATTCGCAACTTTCCCCATCTCCCTACTATACTCAAA
This sequence comes from uncultured Eubacteriales bacterium, assembly GCA_900321525.1. Classification (GTDB taxonomy): domain Bacteria; phylum Bacillota; class Clostridia; order Lachnospirales; family Lachnospiraceae; genus UBA2942. The sequence goes on along the minus strand of ONWL01000313.1, from coordinate 3,225 downwards.
AGATTGCAAAATGTAAAGAATTTCTAAGAAATCCTTTTTTGAGAAGAATTTTGTGCACCACTCTCTTTTCTGTACTGCATCACAGCAAATCCCACAAATAGCAACAGCAACAATGCTGCCGCTATGAGTAGCTTTTGGTCAATCCGTTCCTGTACATAAGGATGTAGAATTCCGATCAGAACGATCATTTCCAATATTCCACTGATGGCTCCAAACAACAACCACTCCTTTTTTTCAGTCTTTTTCATCTTTCGACCGCTCTTTTGCAAAATTGATTCCTCTTGTAAGTGCGACTGAGCCGCTTCATATACCGGCATTTCTGTCAACAACATAGTCTCCTGCTGCCACGATTCCCAGTCATCATACCCTGATTCCTCATTCTGTATTGGATACCACTGTTCGTTTTCTTCCTTCTTCCAAATTCTTTCCTGATTCCGAAAAATCCAGATACATCTTTCTATGGTGCACTGATCAGACTGACACTCCTGATACAATGCGTAGCCGACACGCACTGTTTTTTCATCCGAATGATCCAATCTCACAAGCAAATATTGCATCAATTCCCGCAAATGAGCCAAAAAAGAACTATTTCTATCTTTTCCATAACAAAAAGAAACGGTATCCCCTTTTTGGTTCAAAAAAATCAACTCCGGTTCCAACAGCACCTGATCTATATCCAGCAGATATTCTTCTGCTGCACCAGATACCTGATGTAATCCTGTAATCAGTGCTTCCAGTTCTTTATACTGCATCTGATGGCGTGCCAAATACTGTGCGAGAGATACCCTGCCAGAAATCTCATAGTAATACTCTATGTGACAATCTACCTGTCGAATCTGTGCTGAAATCAATCCCGGAATCTCATTTTCCGTCAACATCCGCATTTGATAATCCAGTTCCATCTCATCTTCTTTTCCTGATAAAATCAGGTAATTCCGATTCATTTCTCTCACATATGTTTCTGTCATGTTTCCTCTTCTCCTTTGCTGAAGCCGGACATTTTCCGAAAAACAGTCGATGTAACCACACTGGACACCACGCCTCTGCATGTAGTTTCATACCCTGCCGTATTCCCAAGCAATTCTTTCACGCCAGACAGGGGAATCTTCATCCGCAGCCCACACTCTGCCTGACTATACAATAAAGTGTGCTTACACATCCCATCTTCTAATGCATCTGTCAGCAAAACTTGTCTTAATTTTTCTGTCAATCGATCTGACAACGGCTCTGCTTCTTTCTCTTCGTACTGTAGCTGCCACACTGTCTGGCTGCACAATGCCTGTGCCACGGTACAGTCGTACTGCCAGAAGTCCAAATAAATCACTGCCAGTAACAGATACACTAACAATGGAATCAGCAGAGCCGCCTCTACTGTCATGCTTCCCTGACAGGATTGTATCCCTTTTTTGAACACCTCCCATTTCTTCTTCCCCATTTCCTGCTTTGGCATTTTGTACTTTCCCTCTCCTGTGAAATTTGCAACGTTTTGTTTTTATGGTTTCTCATTCCCTGCGCCTTGCACAACGGCTGCACTCCCTCATTCCCTGTTCCAACACGGTTTCTAACTCTACCGTCTTGATATAACGACTCAAACCCGGGCAGGTTAGACGTGTATGATAACAATCCCCCTGGGTGGTGATGTAATATCCGTCTTTCACCGCATCTTTTCCACAAAGTTCACATGCTCTATATCTGGCACCTGCTTCATTTCGGGCATCTGGCAGCTGATTGACAGGGATTTGATGAATGGACAATTTCAAATAAGTGCAATCCAGATACGTATGATAGACCGTACCATATTCTGTGTAATACACCAGATGTTCTGTGTCAGGATTCTCCACATAAACCGTTCCATTCCAGATACGACATCGGGTTGAAACTGATAGGTCAAAATAGCATGTAACACTTCATTCCCTTCTGTATCCAGAAACAGATGGAGACCCAGCATCCCTGCCGTGACCTGATCCAGATCCACCTGCTCCTTTTGACACAGTGCAAGCAATTCCCCTTCTGCCCCCAGCCAGGATGCATCTCCCTCTTCTTGTGTGCCTGCATAAACCGCCTGCATCTGTACTGTCTGCACCAGCACACTTTGTAATTGTAACTGCAACCGCAACAGGGGGAAACATGTCATCAACCCCACAATCACCATCATACACAATGGCAATACCAAAATGGCCTCTACTGTCAGACTTCCTTTTTCCTTTGCATTCTGTCTCATCCTCTGTCTCCGTTCATGAGAAAAAATATGTGCCTGTCAGGATGACCTTTTCTTACATCTGTTTTCGTCATCGGCTGCTTCGCACTTGTACCTGGAGAGTATGTCTGTGTATGACAGGCACATATGTTTTCACACTCCTTGTATCATAAGTTTATAACCGGGCAACACAGGCTATCAACTGTTCTTTTCCACCGTTTCTATTCTCAAAAATACACATATCTGTCTGAAAAACGAATCGTAACCACATCTGTCAGTTGTCTCCTGCCTGCCCATATACCAATTTGACCACTGAATGCCGAAAAGACGGGTCGAAAAGAAGTTCGCATTCCCATAGAAAATCCCACGCAGCAATCCGGCAACCAGAATGCAGGATATTCTGCTGACAGTTCCAGCTGGATCACATCCATCATGCGCCCCATCTGGATACTGTTATCCTGCAAATACAACAGCAAAAACAAATAACATTCATAGTTCCAATTTCCATCCTGCAGACAGTTCAATATCGTCCGATTGGACGAGTATTCTACTTCCTGCATATTGTGTCCCAGTTCTACATCTGTGGTGCTTTCTTTGAGATACTCTCCTAACATGTCATTCAGATCTGCCAGCGTAACCTTCTTTTTTGACAGCTCTCCCTTAGGCAGATGAATCCAGATATGCCATTCTCCGGGTTCTTTTTGTAACGCCACGTATCTGCCCTGATACAAATCCTGCGCATCCCGCACTGCCTCTTTATATGCCCACCCCACTTCTACAAGGAATGTGACCAGTTCTTCTGCCTCCGGAATGGTCAGACAGGTGGCAATCATGGTTCCTAATAATTCTGCCGCTGTATGCATTTCCTCTTCCGACAGAATCTGTATAAAATTGATGCCTGTCCGCAGTTTGATCAGCTTTCTGGCAGCTGATACCAGATTCAAAGAATCGGTTTCCTTTCCCCCTAGAATATACTCCACCTCATAACACAACTGTTCTTTTCCACCGTTTCTATTCTCAAAAATACA
>ONWL01000315.1 GCA_900321525.1 uncultured Eubacteriales bacterium | reverse complement strand
TAAAGCGTATGGCAGCATTGAAGCCGGCTGCACCGGACTTCCGTCTGTTCTGGGACAATGCGTATGGCATCCATCACCTGTATTTTGATGACATTCAGGAGATTCCGGAGATTTTAAGCGAGTGTGCCAAGGCAGGCAACCCGGATATGGTATATGAGTTCTGCTCTACATCCAAGATTACGTTCCCAGGTGCTGGTATTTCTGCCATCGCTTCTTCTGATGCAAACATTGCATCCATCAAGAGCATGATGAACTGGCAGATCATCGGTCATGACAAGATCAACCAGCTGCGTCATGTACGTTTCTTCGGTGACATCAATGGTATGATGGAACAGATGAAGAAACATGCAGATATCATGCGTCCGAAGTTTGAAGCGGTCTGCCAGATCTTAGAGGAAGAATTGGGCGGTTTAGACATCGGTACATGGAGTACACCAAAGGGTGGTTATTTCATCAGCTTTGATTCTATGGATGGCTGTGCCAAGGCGATCGTTGCCAAGTGTAAGGATGCAGGCATGGTACTGACCGGAGCAGGTGCAACTTATCCATACAAGAACGATCCGAAGGATTCCAACATCCGTATTGCACCTTCTTTCCCAACCTTAGAGGAGATCAAGGAAGCAACCAAGCTGTTTGCACTGTGTGTGAAGTTAGCCAGTGTAGAGAAACTGTTAGAGGCGTAATGAAAGAGGAACGTAACGATTCAGGGGGCTATGGTTCGCAAAAGGTTTGCGAAGCAAACTCCTGAGTGGTTCCGGCAAAAAAGTAAACTTGCAATTGCTGGTTGAATTTATAATAGTGCAAGGATGAATTTTAAAAATTGATTTTCTGATAATTACAATTCAATACGTAAAGCAACCAGATCCCCTTTTTTAGCATGCTAAAGAAGGGGACTTTTTACAGGAGGGGGATCAAACAAAAATGGAGAGGCAAAGATCATTACAGTCAAAAGAAGAAAAGAATGGCAGAAAAAAATATAATGCCCGATATATCCGGTCACTGTTCTTAGGAGGGATATTTGGCGGTCTGGCAGGCGGCTCCATTTTATTTGCAATGGGGGCAGAACGCATTGCAAAGCAGAGCATCTGGGAATTTATGTGCGGTTATATGGGTCTCGTGCTGTTCATCATAGTGAGTTATCTGATTCATATGATCATCCATGAAGGTGGTCATCTGTTGTTTGGATTATTGAGCGGTTACAAATTCTGCTCGTTTCGAGTGGGAAGCATCATGCTGCAAAAACAGGAAGATGGATTACATTGGAAACGGTTTTCCCTTGCAGGAACCGGTGGACAGTGTTTGATGGAACCGGCAGACGTAGAAATGGAACAATTCCATACAACATTATATAACTTAGGCGGAATATTTGTCAATGTGATCGTTGGAATGTTGAGTATTTTGGGGGCAGTTCTGGTGACCAGAGAACGTGTGTGGTTTCCGTTTCTGGTGGAACTGGGAATTGTCGGAATCGCCGTTGCAGTGTTGAATGGCGTTCCCATTCGGGGAACAGTGCCAAATGATGGATGGAATGCCATTCATTTGGCAAAAAATACAGAGTTGAAGAAAATGTTTTGGTGTCAATTAAAGATCAATGCATTGCTGGCAAAAGGTATACGTTTGAAAGAGATGCCGCAGGAATGGTTTGTCATACCGGAGGCAGACACAACCGGGGCAGCATTGGCCTTTGCAGAAAATCGTGCCATGGATTTGCATGATTTTGTGACAGCACAGCGCCTGATTGATCGTATGCTGCGGGGAAATACAATCAAAATTTATAAAGCCCTCTGTCTGGCAGATCTGGCGTATATTTCTGTGCTCCAGCAGGGGACACAGGCGTCTGTTTCTATGCTGGAGGAAAAAGAGACAGCTACAATTTTAAAGCAAATGAAAAACAATCCTGCGGTGCTTCGGACCAATTATGCCATTGCGTTGCTGAAGGAGCAGGATACAGAGAAAGCTGCAGCAATTAAAGCTGTGTATGAAAAGGTGACTGAGACTTATCCGATAAGGGCGGATCTTGTCAGTGAGGCAGAATTAGTTG
>ONWL01000319.1 GCA_900321525.1 uncultured Eubacteriales bacterium | reverse complement strand
TGGATGTCAATTTCTTCACCAAAGCGATTCACTGTTTGCTGGGTAGAGGCAATGGATGGAGTAGGTTTGATCGCTGCCCGCAATATGATTGGACTGCCATCACTGATACCGCCTAAAATTCCCCCTGCATGGTTGGTTTTTTTGACAATTTGTCCGTCCTTCATACAAAAGGCATCATTGTTGGTGCTGCCACAGGCCTTTGCGACAGCAAACCCATCTCCAATTTCAAATCCCTTCACGGCTCCGATGGAAAACATGGCCTTTGCCAGGTTGGCATCCAGCTTTTCAAATACAGGATCACCAAGTCCGGATGGCATGCCGGTCACCACACATTCAATAATACCGCCTACTGAATCCTGTTCCGCGATTTTCTGCTGCAAGTAAGCTTCTACTTTTGTTGCAGCGGCTGCATCCGGCATCCGAAATGGATTTTGTTCAATCTGTGTCTTGTCAAAATTTTCTGCTATAATACCACCGATTTCTTTGGCATAACCGGTAATTTCAATTCCTAAGGAAGAAAGCAATTTCATGGCAATGGCACCAGCGGCCACTCGGCCAATGGTTTCCCGGGCAGAGGAACGTCCGCCTCCGGTGTAGTCACGGAATCCATACTTGGCATCAAAGGTATAATCTGCATGTCCGGGACGGTAATAGGAAGCAATCTCGGAATAGTCTTTGGAACGCTGATTGGTATTATGTACTTCCATTGAAATAGGGGTACCTGTAGTCTTGCCTTCAAATACACCGGAAAGAATCTCCACTTCATCTCCCTCCTGACGGGCAGTGGTGAAACGGTTTTGACCTGGTCTTCTGCGGTTTAACTGTTGCTGAATGTCTTCTTTTGTCAAAGGGAGTCCGGCAGGACAGCCGTCTACCACTACACCGATTCCTGGTCCATGAGATTCTCCCCAGGTGGTCATACGAAAAATAGTGCCAAAAGATGAACCTGACATAGTAATCCTCCATTCTGTTTTACATGAAAAAATTCCGTTACAGAATTCGATTCCGGTTTGTCAAATACTGTACATTACTGTACATAAAAATTAGAAAATTTATGTTTTTTTTACAATTTTTATAAATGGGTTGAATATTGCGAAATTTGATAGTATAATCTAAGAGAGATTTAATGCAGGGGTAAATCTACGTTTTTTTGCGTATACCGCTGTTTTTGATTCTTGTTCAAGAGATGGAGGTCCGCAATGGTACAGAGAAAAGAAAAATATGTCAATCTTGTGGTGTGCCTGGCAGATATTGTAAGTTTATTTATTAGTTACTTAATGGGATCCTATCTGGGGTTGCGGTTTGTAGGGAAACTATGGAGCTATACCCATAGAAATCTGATCATCAACCTGGGATTTCTGCTGGTGACATTCATGCTGATTTTCTTTATTTTCAGCTTAAACGCATATTTTTTGCAGCGCTCTGCAATAGAAGAACTGCTAAATGTGATTAAGTATAATATTGTCTTGGCAGTGTTACTGACATTTGTATTGTATTTAACGAAGACATCTGCACAGTTTTCCAGAAGTGTATTTGCAGTTACACTGATTTTGAATGTGCTGATTGGATATGGCATTCGTATGTGGGTGAAACAATATTTACGTAAATATTATGCCAAACACAGCAATTGTGTGATGCTGATTACCACCCATGACCGCGCAGAGAAGGTGGTGTCTCATTTCAATAACAGTGGAAACTGGGAGAATAAGATTACATATATTGCACTGGTAGATGACAACAAGCAGGGAGAAAAAATTTGTGGTGTACCTGTAGTGGCAAGTTATGAGGACATGTTTGATTATGCCAAGCAGGCACATGTGGATGAAGTATTTTTCCATATTTCCTACCGCACCGGACACTCTTTACATCCTTACATCGAGCAGTTTGAGAAGATGGGCGTGACAGTACATGTCATTGCAAATCTGATTGATGGGTTTGAGGAGTTTAACCAGAAGGTAGAGATGGTAGGTGGTTATCCGGTTATTTCCTTTACCACTGCATCTTTTGACAGTGAGAAGATGATTGTGAAGCGTCTGATTGACATCATAGGCGGTCTTGTGGGATGTGTGGTCGCTGCCATTCTGTTGTTGATTTTTGGACCGCTGATCAAGTTGGAATCCCCAGGACCAATTTTGTTCAAGCAGCAGCGTGTGGGACGGAATGGCAAGATTTTCAGCATTTATAAAATGCGCTCTATGTACATGGATGCAGAGGAGCGAAAGAAAGAATTGATGGCGCAGAATGAGATGAAGGGATTGATGTTCAAGATGACAGATGATCCTCGCATTACAAAGATTGGCAAATTCATTCGTTCCACCAGTATTGATGAGTTTCCACAGTTTTTCAATGTGTTAAAAGGTGATATGAGTTTGGTAGGAACCAGACCACCTACAGTAGACGAGTTCAACCAGTATGAGATCTACCACAAGCGCCGTCTGATGATGAAACCGGGTATCACAGGGATGTGGCAGGTCAGCGGACGAAGTGACATCGAGGATTTTGAGGAAGTGGTACGTTTGGATTTGTCTTATATTGACAACTGGTCGCTGGCATTAGACTTTAAGATTTTGTTTAAAACTGTGACAGTTGTCTTTGGGAAAGTTGGTTCCAGATAAGGCGATTGTCAGGAGAGCATGACTACACAAAAGAAGTAATAACTGTGAAAATATTAAACAGTTACGAAAAGTATATAATCAGATTAGAAAGAGAACCCTCTGTACAGAAGACATGCAAGTGGCAGTGTAGCAGTGGGTTCTCTTTTCATGAATAGAGCGGCATAAAGGGAGGGGGAAGCATATGGACAGGAGAAAAAGAGAAGTGACAAAAGACCGTTACAGGGAAGTGGATGTGGATTTGTTGCCAAAGGATTTTGGCAGGCCGGTTACATCGGGGCAGCGGGCAGTTTTATCAGAACAGAACCAAAGAACGCAAAACG
>ONWL01000322.1 GCA_900321525.1 uncultured Eubacteriales bacterium | reverse complement strand
TATAATAAAAAATTATGATTTCACTTTTAAATATACTCATAATAATCAAGGGTTTCTTGTTCTGTTCGGTCATCTCTGCACCTGCTTTCTTCATTCATTTTTAGATCCTATCACAAATTCCAGTTGAAATCACCATTTTGATCATTTCACTGTTACACAATTCGTTTAAACTTCTTCTCCAATTCATACCGGCTCATGGAAATGATGGTGGGTCTGCCATGAGGGCATGCATATGGATTGTCCAGTGTAAGCAGCTCATCGATCAGCGCATTTGCTTCTGCAAAGGACAGGCTCATCTTGCCCTTCACGGCTGCCTTACAGGACATGGATGCCACCTTTTCATGGACGGCTCTGCCTGCCCCCACTCCGCTTTCTTCGCTGAGACTGTCCAACAAATCCAAAAACAGTTTCTCATCCTGCAAGCCAAACAGATTGTCTGGCACGGCACGGATGGCATATTCTCTGCCGCCGAAAAACTCAATCTCAAATCCCAGATCCGTAAACCGGCTCATATGCTGCTGTAACGTTTCCTGCTCCCGTACACTGAGGGAAACCAGAACAGGGGGACTGATCTGCTGGGACGTATAGGTTCTGTCTGCCAGGCTTTTCATGGTGCGCTCATATAACACCTTTTCATGGGCCGCATGCTGGTCCATAATAAACAGCTTGTCCTCAAACTGAATGAGCCAGTAGGTATCAAACAGTTGTCCAATGAGCTGGTGTTTGGAACGGGATTCTTTTGAAAGCAGTCTGGATTCTGCCTGCGGTTCTTCCTTCTCCACCCCGCCACCGAATAAATCCTGCTGGACAGGCTGTTGCTGTTCTATGGTATAACTGCCGGTTTCTGCGATCTGTTCTGCATCCGTAGACTGTATTTGATCACCTTCTGTCTGTTCTGCACTGCTGTAGTCAGCAAATCCTCTGCGTGATCTACACCCGCTTCCTCCATGTTCACTTCTCTATCTTCTGGAATACCTTGTTGTTCCTGCTCCACAGACTTCTGTTTCTCTCCATTCACAGACTCCTGTTGTTTCACCGTCACAAAGGGTAATTCCTCTTCGATCTGCTTTTTGTGTACCTGTGCCCTACCGGAGCCAAAGTCAAACCGGTATTCGGTGACGGTACCACGTGTTTCTTCTCTTTGCGAAGTCCGCCCGATTCTGTCATGGGAAGAAACCACATAATCCCGGTTCATCCGGCTTCCATATGACCGGTCTGTTCCCATACGGGTCAGTTCCTGCAACTGCTCTAACTGGCTCCGTTTTTTCTCAAAAGGCTCCGGTACAGAAGCAACGCCTTTGGGCTTGTCCGGTTCCTGCTCTCCCACCAGCTGTACATCCGGAATGAATTCTTTTCCGGACAACGCAGCGGATAGCATCCGTGTCAACTCCTGAAACAATTCCCGCTCCTGGCGGAAACGCACTTCCATTTTTGCCGGATGCACATTCACATCCAGCATTTCCTGATTCAGTTTCAAATGCAGGGTCACAAAAGGATATCTGTGCTGCATCATATAAGGCTGATAGGCTGTCTCAATCGCCTTTGCAATGATATTGTTTTTGATGTAACGACCGTTGATGAAATAATTTTCAAAGGAACGATTGCCCCTTGCAATCACCGGTTTTCCCAAAAATCCATCCAGTTCTATATACTGTCCCTTGCTGTGGATAGGCACGATGTTGGCCGCAATTTCCCGTCCAAATACAATATAAATGACTTCCTTTAAATCCCCATTACCTGTGGTCTGCAATCTGGTCTGTCCGTTGTTGATGAAATGGATGGCCACAGAGGGGTTGGCCAGTGCCATCCGCTCTACCAGTTCATTGATATAGTTGCCCTCTGTGGTAGGGGATTTCAAAAATTTCAGTCGTGCCGGTGTATTATAAAATACATTCTGAATGAGGAAGGTGGTGCCATCCGGAGCACCAATTTCCGTCATAGACTGTTCCTCTCCCCCTGCAATGCAATAGCTGACTCCCGTCAGGGCATCTTTTGTTTTGGTAATCAGCTCCACATGGCTGATGGCAGCAATACTGGAAAGCGCCTCTCCACGGAATCCCAGGCTGGACACCGTCAGCAGATCTTCAGCAGTGCGAATCTTACTGGTGGTATGCCGTTTGAATGCCAGCGGAATCTGGTCTTTGGCGATGCCGCAACCGTTGTCCGTAATGCGAATGTAGCGGATGCCGCCTTCCCTGATTTCCACTGTCACTGCTGTAGCACCTGCATCAATGGCATTCTCCATCAACTCCTTCACGATAGAAGATGGACGGTCCACCACCTCACCGGCAGCAATCTGGTTGATCGTATTCTGATCCAGTGCCTGAATCAACGGCATATCTGTTCCCTCCTTGCATTTTTTTCAAGTTCGACATTTGCGAAACACAGATGCATATGAATGTGCTGTCATCGTGCGCAATGTGCTCCTCTCAGGCCCGCTCTCGCTTCGGTGAAAATGCAGCGGATACTAATGTTTTTATCGTAAATGCAAGCATTTCCTCAAAAACAAAGTACCGGCATTTTCAAGAGCCTTCGAGAACCACATTTGCCTTACTTGCCAGCACATATTCCATTCTCTGAGTGTTTCGCAATTGCCTATATCTCCTACTCATGAAAGGAGAGAATGGATGCTGGGCTATATCCGATTCTTTACACTACTCTGTA
>ONWL01000323.1 GCA_900321525.1 uncultured Eubacteriales bacterium | reverse complement strand
TTTTAAAGGTTGTTGTTGTAATCATTATCATAAATCAAATTGTTTAATGCAGAAAGATCATCATGACGCTCATTCAATGAAAAAAGAGCTATGTAAATGTAAGTATTTTAATCCTAATTGTCATAAGAGGGATTGCAAATATTTTTTATGATAATTTAATTAAAGGATATACCATTAAAGAATCATATGAGAAAGCAATGAAATTATTAAAAAAAGATGAAGAAGCCCTCAAAATTAATTTTAAAGGTTGTTGTTGTAATCATTATCATAAATCAAATTGTTTGTTACTGTATTTTCTGCACCACCATAGATGGCAATTCCATTTGCCAGAGTAGGCAGCTGGATGGTATTGTTTCGGATGGTATTGTTGGTGCAGTCATCCATCCATGGCCAGATGGCAATACAGTCATCACCTGTATTACGGAAGTTGTTGTTTTGGATGGTAGCCCCGTGAGTACCAGAGCAGAGATTGATTCCGTCTGCGTAGGTATTACGAATGCGGCATCCCTGTACCATCAGATTGGTGGTATTGTAACTCCATACCCCTACTTTGGTATGTTCGATCCAGATGTTCAGGATGATCACGTTGTTGGAATTCCCAACCCCTTCAAAGGCAGCCAGATCTTCGCTATCTTTGCGAATGGTGGAAACACCCATTATAGAAAAATCAGAGAACTTACAACTGCCGGAATAATGGAAGGAAGCACCTGCGCCTTCCAATGTGGTATACCACATGCCAGCTCCCTGAATGGTAACATTGGCAGCTTCCAAGGCGATTTTCTGAGAAAGGGTAAATGTACCAGCAGGTATCCATACAATTTTACCGGAATCACGTGCATCTCGAATACAAGCAGCAAATGCATTGTAATCATCCCATCCATCGTTTGCTACTGCGCCGTAATCGGTCACAGACAGGCTGTTGGCTGGTCGGGAAATGGCATTTCCGATGGTTTCGCATTCAATAAAATCTACAATGTAATAATTTGCATAATCATTCCAATCTTTTTGTAATCGGATTCTGGTTCCTGCCGGAAGGATATTGTCAAAGGTCAGTCTGGCTTCATCAAAAAATCTGTGGTTCTTGCCTTCCCATGGATTGTTGGTATAAGGATAATCTCCGTAAATCCATGCATATTTGGAAGTGAGAGATACATCTTTTGTAAACTGGCCATTGACATACAGGGTCAAATCAGCGGTGATTCCGGTGCCATTATTGCCGTCTGGCATACAATAGCGGAGTACCAGGGCATTGGCAGCTTCTGTCAATGTGAATTCTACATAATCGCCAGTATTGGAAAGACGCACTGCCTGACGACCGCTGGCTTCCGACTGGATGTCGGTTTGGTACGCGGCGCTGATGCCAAGTACTTGGGCATTGGTAGCTGCTGTTTCTGCTTCGTATGTAATATAAGGAAGAGATGCACCTACCCCGGAGAGATAGACCGGATAAATCAAAATTTTGTAATGATTTTGTGGCTTCTTTCAAAAGAAGAATTTATTTTATATTAAGAGATTTAAAAGGTTTTTTAATGGAAATTTTATAATGTTCAAAGATGCTTTAGATAAAAAATTAATATCTATAAATGACTGGAGAAAAGGTGCTTGGTACATATTTAAAGAAGATGATACTGAAATCTGGTTCAGCAGGAACGGTCACTTTCATCCACTTTGCACCGATTTCAGAAGCTGAGGATGCAACAACACCAGGCCATCCGCCAAGCACTTCGCCACAGCCACCATACACATAAGCATTTACATCACTCCAGTTGCCACTGTTTAAGAAGTAGATAGTGGTACCACCGATTCCTTCCGCCCGTTCTGCGTCCTGTGCAGAGGCATATACCTGATTAGAAGCGGTCACATAGACAGAGGAAGCAGAAGGAATGATTAGTTCCGCTCGTTGACTGTCATTGTTTTTGTCGAAGAAGATGATTGAAAAAGATGGTGCAGCAGGTACGATGACTTTGCGCCACTGGTCGCCTAACTCGGATGCTGCCAGAGTAGCGGTGCCAGGCCATCCGCCTAATGCTTCTCCTACACCGTACACATATGCATTTACATTAGACCAGTTTTTGGTGTTTAAGAAATAAACAGTGGTATTTGTGATTCCTTCTGCCTGTTCTGCGTCTCTGGCAGAAGAGTAAACTCTGTTAGAACCAGTTACATAAACAGAAGATGCAGAAGGAATCTGTAATTCAGCCCGCTGGCTGTTGTTGGCCTTGTTGAAGAAAATGATGGAGAATACAGGAGAGGCTGGAACAGTTACTTTCCGCCACTGTGGATCTAATTCCGGTGCGTCCTGAGTGGAAGATCCAGGCCATCCGCCCAATGCTTCTCCCACACCATATACATAGGCACCGATATCAGACCAGCCTTTGCTGTTTAAAAAGTAAACAGTGGTGGAATCCGCAGCTTTTGCAGAAGTAGTAGTCAACTGACCAAAACACGATAAAACCATACATAAGGTCAAAAGAAAAGCGGTCGCTTTCTTGGTAAAATAGTGTTGTTTTAAATTGTGCTGTGTAGAATTGTGTTGTTTCATAGGAATACCTCGCTTTCGTTTTGTTTACTTTCCTGTTGAAAATACATGTTTACAAAACGGCTTTTTTCTGCAGTTTGTGATCACGAAAAGACGTTTTGTAAGAAGATTACATAGGTTCACCGGTTAACGTTTGTGCAAAAAATAATTGAAATTTCGTACAATTTTGCGCTTGCTTTGATGAGATAAATATAAAATAAGACGAGAAAAAAGTCAAGACATTTCATAAAAAGAAAAAAATATTCCACAAAACAGACAAATATGATACGCAATATTATAAAAAAGATACAAAAATGAAGATAAAATTGTATAACACTTTTTGTTAATCGCATAACCCCAAAAAATAAAAACAGGCAAATATGACTTGTAATGGGATCACATTTGCCTGTTTTGAAGATAATTTAGTTTTGTTTAACAAGCTGTCATAAGAAATAAGTGAAACACATTATTTAAAACACGCGTTCTGTAAAAATGCGCTTTACACTTTGGATCTCTTCCTCTGTGGCTGGAGGGGCCGGTTCATAATAACCGTGATTTTTTGCCAGTTCAAACAACTCATACTGAGAAGTCTCACAGGAGTTTCTCATCTGAATCAGCTGTTG
>ONWL01000324.1:1703-3227 GCA_900321525.1 uncultured Eubacteriales bacterium | reverse complement strand
CCAATTTCTCGTCGCCATAGAGGAACCAACTGCCGCTTTCTCCTGATCTCCTAACTCCAGCAGATCATTGATGAGACTGCTTTTTCCCACGCCTGTCTCGCCACAGATCAAAATATTGGGTTTTTGGATTCCGGCAACTGCATCCCGATAGCACTTCTCATACTCAAAATGTTCATAGTCAAATCGTTCCTGCATATGCTTCTCCCTTCTCATCTTTGTTATATTTAGATACTTGCGAAACCATTTGCACAAAGCATAAAACAGCCTGTGTATCAAAAATTTTCGTAACGATTCAGTCCCCTCACAGTTACGGGCAAACATCCATTCCAAATCGACTCCGTTGATGGAATTTTTTCCTGAGCAACTTAGAGTTTTATTTACAAAACCTTTGCGAAATATTCCATGAATCGTTACGATTTTTCATGAAAAACTCTGTAAAAAGCCGATACTTTATTTTGGGACGGTTGGCCAATTTCAAAATTGCTGCATGTTTCTATCTTTTTTCACATCTGTCATTGCTTCTATTACCACTATTTTAAAGCAGGATCGCGTCGAAAGCAATCTATATTTACATGAATGCAAAAAACCCCGGTGACTGCCCTTCTGCTGATTTCCATAGGAAAAGCAGAAAGACAACCACCAGGGGTTCATTGATCGATGCACCTCATCCTCTCACTACTTTGCAGTGCTTTTTATAACAGGCAATCCCATACCGGACAATTGTCTGCATGCCGTCCTCTAGCAGACGGGTTTCATATTTCTTTCGTGTAATCTGATCCAATGCCTCTGCACACCATACATCCAATTGATCATTTTCCGCATACTTCACTTCAATGACAATTCCAGTCCGGCTTTCCGGCACCTCTATCAGGATATCGCTGAATCCCTCTCCTGATTCTTCATTGGAACGCACCAGCCAGTCTTCTTTATACTGTAGCAATCCTAGAAGAATCCCATGATAAAAGTTCTCTTTCTGCCCTTTTGGAACAAAGGTATCCCGAATACTGATTGTGTGCCACAGATACCCATTCAACAACTGTTCAATGCGCTCTGCATCTCCACTTGGAAATGCTTCACAGAATGCATCCAATTTTGGCGCATCCTGACTGGATGTTTCCCGAAACCATTCTTGAATCTGCCGTACAAACAATTCCCTGATTTCCAGATTGGGAATGGCCAATTGATACTGGTTTCCGCTGATTCTTCCTCGCTGGGTCAAATAACCAGTGGTAAACAACACACTCCACAAATTGTCAATGGTACGATCCAATTCATCATAAGTTAACTCTGGATGAAGTTCCTTCACAATGGTTTCTCCTGCAATCAATCGCTCTATTTCATCTTTGGTCTTTTTATTAGACTTATCAATAAACCGCCGCACGATACGATTGCTGCTTGTATTAGACCAGTAATCCTCCGGCAGTGCATCCGGTTCTTCACACAGTCTGTCACAATAGCTGATCACATCCCATGGACAATATATGCAAGCCGTTCCAAACTGATATCCATCATACCATTCTTTCA
>ONWL01000324.1:0-1667 GCA_900321525.1 uncultured Eubacteriales bacterium | reverse complement strand
AACTTCCGCATCTGTAAAGCCAAAGTATTCGCTAAACCGTACATCTGTAATGGACAATGTTTTCAGGTTATTCAATCCTGTAAAAATACTTTCTTTGGACACACGCAGACATCCTGTCAACACGGCAAAATGCAAATGTTCATTACTCTTTAATGCACCGCTGAACATACTGCGAATCAGAGAAACCATCTCATGATAATACCCTTCCTGAAATGCTTTATCCAAGGGCACATCATACTCATCGATCAGCAAAATCACCTTACGCCCATAATGCCTGGCAAGCAAACTGCACAACGTCCGCAAACTTGCACCTAATATTGCATCCGACATCGAAAAGATTTCCTGCTGGGTCTGATCAATACCAATCAACTGTTGGTAAAAGGCTTTTTCCTCTGGGGAAAGAACCGGACTTTCTTTTAAAAACTGAAACCGCATGGCCTCCATACCGATCACATTGCGCATGGCAGAGCAGGCAGCTGCAAATGTCAGACCATCTACATCCTTTAAACTAATGGAAATCACTGGAAACTGTCCCATGTATGTCTCACATAGTTCCTTTTCCTGTGCAATCTTCAACCCATCAAACAAAGACGGTTCACAACCTATTTCAAAGAACGTTTTCAGCATGCTCATGTTCAAAGATTTCCCAAACCGTCTGGGGCGGGTAAACAAGTTCACCTTTCCCCAGTTATGAAGCAAATCTATGATCAGTCCCGTTTTATCCACATAATAGAACTGTTCTGATGAAAATTCTTTGAAATTCTCAATACCCACCGGCAGCTTTTTTCTCATTCCTAACATATCCACACACTCCTTTCACAGGTTCTTAGCAGACCATGAATGTGTCACTTGATTTTACTATATTTATGATGCTTATAGTTTACCATAAGAGTGGTGGGTTGGCAAGGGAAGATATCAAATGCATCATGACCTCCTAAAGATATTATTCCTTTCCAAAATCTTTTTTCCTGATAAATAACAGCCTAAATACCATCCATCCTATTGTAATCAATGTAATAATGATTCCCACCTGCCAAACCCATGTCAAAGCAAAGGCAAAGGACGGAACCAGATACGTTCCAAAATATGCCAGTCCTGTTACCACCAGACAAAAAATAACCACCTTCAATTCAAATCCTATTTTCAGTTCTTTCATATATCGCTCCTTTTCGCACTTTTATTTTTTATGTCATAAGCAAATATATCGTATTTACGATATATTGTATCGTATTTTTGTAACTATTGTCAATCGATTTTTCAATTTATTATATCGATATATTGATATACTGATCAAAAGGAGATGATTGCACAATGGATGTCAAACATGAATCTTTCGATGTACTAACCCGGCTGACCGAACTGCGCACCGCAAAAGGATTGTCTGTCTATAAACTATCCAAGCTCTCTGAAATCCCCCAGTCTACCATCGCCACCTGGTATCAAAAACAGCTTTACCCACCCATCGATAAGCTAGAATCCATCTGCGCTGTGCTTGGGATCTCTCTGGCAGATTTTTTTAATACAGAGGAAGAACGGTATCTGGTTGACAAACAGGACATTTCTTTGTTGAAAAAGTGGCACCTGCTCACATCAGAGGAACGAGAAGTGGTGCTTTCTATGATTGATCTGCTATTACCCAATCACAAGAAATCTGTTACAGCCTCGCT
>ONWL01000325.1 GCA_900321525.1 uncultured Eubacteriales bacterium | reverse complement strand
ATTGTGTCTGGAATCTGGTTCATCCTTTCTTTCTATCCTTTCGTCTCAATAATTTCTCCGGTTCCTTCACATAGCTTCGCACCACACTTCCGCAGTTTCTGCAGATCAGGTGATACAGCGAAACACCGCCCATCCGATTGCTCACTGCTGTTACAGAACCATACGCAGTTTGATAGGATTCAATCAATTCAATTCCCCCGCAAAAAGGACAGGTACATTCTTTTTGCATCTTCATCCCTATTTTCCCCCCTTGTTTCGATCATTTTTAGTTCACATCTTTTTCCTGTTTTATTTTTAAATACTTATTGTGTTTGTATCCCGTCTTCATGAGCACACATGGACTCTGCTCTCATCATATCGATCCTGCCACTCTCTGCTTTCTGCCGGATATCCAAATGGCACCAAGGCAAACGCATGGAGCCTGTCGCCGATTCCCAGTATGGCATCTGCCTTTTCCACTCTGTCTGCGATCGGTGCCACTGCCAGCCACACACCGCCTAATCCCTGTGCAGTGATTTCTAACAGAATGTGTTCTGTGGCAATGCTCAGATCGATCAGGTCAAATTCCGGAAAACGCAGTCCCTCTGTCCGGTAACATGGCACCATGAGCACCGGAGCATCTGCCGCACACTTTGCATAAGGACTGACCTGTGACAGTGCTCTGATCTTCTCCTTGTCTGTCACCACATAAAACTCCCAGGGCTGCTGGTTTCCAGCAGATGGTGCAGCCATGGCCGCACGGAGAATCCGGTCAATTTTCTCCTGCTCTACCGGACGGTTCTCATACTTTCTGATACTGGTTCGTGATACTGGTTCGTGTAAAAATCTCGTTCATTCTGTTTATTCCTCCTAATTTACAATTTGATTTTTTTCATTACATTCACAATTTTATCCGCAGTATCCTCACAAAGATACGCTCCATTTTACTTCCCCTTCACATATTTCATATAGGTATCACTGGCTCATTCACCCAACTACTCTGTCACACTCTTTTCCATTCAAACGATGGGCTTCTTTATGAGAATAACACCAATCTATCCCCCTCTTATCCCTATATCGTACTTCTAGCGTATTGATCTTATATACACTCAATTATAATGCCATCCTGTGCAAGAATCAACCAAAATATGAGAATCTCCCTAAACCAAAACTGCGATGCCGGCTTTACACTGGTTGCCAAAACCAAATCATACCACCACAGAATCTGTGATGCCATTGCAGGCATAAATATTCCCTAGCCATCCATCTCCTGACTCCTTAACCCAACCAGATCGTCATGAAGCAGGATGGCATCCTCTTCTCTTCTATCTTCCATCGTATCCGGGCAACCTGCTCCCCTATCTGCTTCTGATACTGCCCCCTGTTTTTGACCGCAGACAGATGGGGCACAAACAACTGGGCAAAGGGCGGCGGCAGGATGACAGCAGGGGCGTACTGTTCCATATAAAATGTAACGGCTTCCTTCCATTTTTGCTGATACAGTTCGTCTATGGCTGCGCTGCACGCCCGCAGAATCTGTTCACAGGCAGTGTTCACTTGTTTTTCCTGCCCTCTCAAATATAAACCAAACAAAGACCCCTGCGCCTCTATGTAAGCGTAACAGTCACGTTCTGCCTCTGACAGCAGAGCGTCCGCCTCCGCTTTTGCCTGTTTTGGTAGTTTCTCTACCATTTTCCGCCAAAGTCCCTGTTTGATCTGGCTCCATACTGCTTCCCGTCCAAATGGTTCTGTCACCGTTCCATTCAGCAGCCGCTTCCGTTCACTGCACACTTCCACCACATGCCCATGGGCAATGTGGTGGCGATACAAGACTTGTTTCATCGCCTCCGCTGGGTTCTGATTTCCAGTTCGGTCACAATGGGTCAACACCACCACCACATAATTGCCCTCCGCATACAGCTTGTTTAAAAAATCCAGTTCAAACGGTTCAATCCTTGCCGTATTGGCGTTGATACAATACAAAATGGTATGAAACCATTCCTTGATGGTTTGCTCCTCGTGCTGCTGTATCTCCTCTAGGATCCATTCCATCCACGCTTGTTCCTTGCCTGCCTCCCATCCCCATGTATCATAAAAATGCACCAACTCTTCCCCTTGATACACATGGGGAAACACTCCTTTTCCGGTCACCGGCTTTCCACTTCCTGTAAGTTCTGCCTCTTCCCCCAATAAGTAATTCAGCAGCGCACTTTTTCCTGCTCCGGATTTTCCAATGAGAAATACATTGATCCTGTTTTTTTCCAGTCTGCTGCCAAAATCAGAACGATTTGAGGCCTGATTGTTTCGTCCATCGATGTTACCTTTTTCTGACATGTCACCCATTCTTTCTGACCAACTGCGGTGCAGTTTGTTTTCCGATCATTTCTTGCCGACTTTTTTCTTTGCCTGCTCTGCCCGGCTGATAAGGTTAATAGTCCATTATTTCCATTTATTTCTTATCCACTTTTTTCTTTACCTGCTCTGCCAGATCACTTAAGTGAAATTCTGACTGGTTCTTCTTGACATAATCCAGAGCCTCTTCTAACTTGTCTTTGGACAGAAACTGTCCAAAGGTGGTATTGGATACCCCGTTTTTCTCCACACAGGTTTTCAGATACTGCTCACACACAAGAGTAATCCCTGCCCCTAAAATGCCTGTCACCGAAGTTGCCACCGATACATTGACCACTGCTTTGACCGCCCCGCCGATTCCCGGGATGGCAGCTGCAATCTGCCCTGCCAGTGTCCTGCCTATGTAAGAAACTGCATTGGTACCCACCAGATCTGCCACCACTTTTCCTGCATCGGTCTCAATGCCATATGCATGAATGATCTCCATTGCCATCTTCATCTGGATGCCCATCAGCGCCACAGAATCCGAAAACGGCACCGGTACAAAAGAAGTGCCCACTACGGTAAGTGCCGCAGATGTGGCAGCGGAAAGCA
>ONWL01000329.1 GCA_900321525.1 uncultured Eubacteriales bacterium | reverse complement strand
GTCTGGTCAACATGTCCCTGCACGATATGACCGTCCAGACGTCCGTTCATCATCATGGAACGTTCCACATTCACCTTGTCACCCACCTTCAGCAATCCAAGATTACTCTTCAGCAAGGTTTCCTTCATAGCCGTAACCACGTACTTCCCGTCAAAAATCTTCACCACCGTGAGACACACGCCGTTATGAGCCACACTTTGGTCTATCTTCAATTCATCCACAAATGAACAAAGCAGGAGGATTTCCTTATGGAACGAAACAATGTAACCATCATTCAGCATCCGCTGATTCAACACAAAATTTCTATTTTACGCAATAAAGAAACTGGTACCAATGAATTTCGTACTCTTGTAGAAGAGATTGCCATGCTAATGGGATATGAGGCCTTTCGTGATCTTCCCACTGAACTGGTTGAGGTCGAGACCCCCATTGAAACCACCAGACAGCCTATGATCGCTGGCAAGAAACTGGCTGTGGTACCCATTCTCCGGGCCGGTCTGGGTATGGTCAGCGGTATATTGGCTCTAGTGCCCTCTGCAAAGGTGGGACACATCGGTCTATACCGGGATGAAACCACCCATGAGCCCCATGAATATTACTGCAAACTGCCGGAAAACATTGACAAGCGTACCATCGTGGTAGTGGACCCTATGCTGGCAACCGGCGGCTCTGCTGTGGCTGCTGTGGATTTCATCAAACAACGAGGCGGGAAAGATATCAAATTCCTCTCCATCATCGCCGCACCGGAAGGCATCGAACGTCTCATGACAGCCCATCCGGATATCCAGCTGTACTGTGGCTGTATGGATCGGGAGCTGAATGAAAATGCATACATTTGTCCGGGTTTGGGGGATGCAGGTGACCGCATCTTCGGTACAAAGTAATGAATAAAACCAATGCAATGCGTCTGTTGGATCGGGATGGTATTTCCTATCACACAAAGGAATACGAAGTGGACGAGTCAGATCTGTCCGGTGAGCATGTAGCCGCCCAGCTGGGTCTGCCTGTAGAGCAGGTGTTCAAAACACTGGTGACACGGGGCGAAAAAAATGGCATCATGGTATTTTGTATTCCTGTGGCAGAGGAACTGGATTTCAAGAAACTGGCCACCCTGACCAAAGACAAAAAAGTAGAGATGATTCATGTAAAGGAACTGTTAGGTCTCACCGGCTATATCCGGGGAGGCTGCTCTCCCATCGGCATGAAAAAGAAATATCCCACATGGATTGACGAAACTGCCATCTTATTTGATGAAATCTATGTAAGCGGCGGTGTACGTGGCTGTCAGATCGTCATCAACCCGGAGGATCTTGCAGGATGCGTGGAAGCAGAATTTGCAGATTTGACGAAGTTGTAAAGTTCATAAAGTATATATCGTAACTGTTCAGTACCCTCACAGTTACGGGCAAACATCCATTCCAAATCGACTTTGTCGTTTGTGTTTTTGCCTGCATAACGCGGAATAGTGGCCCCTGAATAGTTACTATATATCTATGTAGTTGCTTATTTTTATAATGCATGCCTTACACTTCATTAGTTTTACAACATAATAAAACCCAGGGAAGCACTACACAACTCTTTGAAAAATAGGCTTACCTGGGTTTTTCATCTTTATCTCAGTATATGATTCCTACATTTGGTGTTCAGAACTTTCTTCAAGTCCGCACCACCTCATCCATCTTTTTCACCAGACATTGCTTTTCAAAAAAGGCAATGCCGTAGCAAATCACCGACAGATATCCTTTTCGAAACTCTTCCCCATAACGGCGGTCATCTATCTGGTGAACTGCTTCTGCACAGGCCGCTTCCAGATGGTGTTCGCTGTTTGCACGCTTTGCTTCGATCAGCATCACACGTCTGTGACTTCGGTCCCGAATGACCAGATCAGTCCGTCCGGTACCATGCTCTCTGTTGGATTTGACGATATACCCACCGCCAGTCAAAATCCCCGCTAAAAAAGCATGGTAAAAATCTTCTCTGTAATCATGGTAGCTGATGGTCTGGAACAAAAGATCTGAAATCAATTCCGTGGCCTTTTCTTCCTGTCCCTGCCACATGGCATCAAATAATACACTACGGTCTTCTGTAGTTACTTTTTCATGGAACCAGCTCACCACCGTCTTCTGGAAAATCACTTTAATTTCTTCATTTGGAATTTTCAGAAAACTCTTTTCCTGTTCCGGCATGCTTCCTTCCGGCAGATCAGACGGATTTACCTGTGTCAGATAACCGGTCAGATACAGCAGACTCCACAGATTTGCCTCCGAAGAATGGATAGCATCATAGGTCAGATTTTCTTCTATCGTTTCTTCAATATAGCCGCCTGCAAGCAGTGTCTCAAACTTTTCATTCACATCCAACTCCGGACGGCTGCCATCATTTGCCACCTGAATAAATGTACGCAAAATATCATTGTGGCTGGTATTTTCCCAGTAATGTTTCGGCAAAGCGGTAGGATTGTCCTGCAAAGCATTCACATGATTCAATACATCCCATGGACAATAAATGTGGATACTGCCAAACCGGTATCCATCATACCATCGTTTCATTTCCTCTGCATGATCCATAAAACCGGTATCCTGTAGCAATCTCCCCACTTCTTCTTTTGTGAAACCCATATACTCATTGAACCGGTCACCGGTAATATTGTCTGAAACAAAATTGTTGGCACCGGTAAAAATGCTTTCATTGGCAATCCGCAGACAGCCAGTGATGACA